>NZ_JBFUGN010001309.1:0-1371 GCF_056402895.1 Rhizobacter sp. P3_B12
GTCCGGGTCGCCGAGCGCCTTGCTGGTGTCGTCGAAGCGCTGGCGCCAGGTTTCTTCCAGCAGCCAGGCGAGCTCGCCCGGGTGGGCCCTGAACAAGGTGTCGGGCGAGACGAAGGTGGCGAAGTGTCTGAACATGACAAGRTCTCCGTGGGTCTTGGGGGGCGGCGGCTCAGGGCAGGTTGCGCAGGCCGACCGGGTCGGCGAGCGTGGACAGCTGCGCCGACAGCGTCTGGAAGCGCAGCGCCACGTCGAGCGCCGGACCGCTCAGCCCGGTGGGGGTCGGGATCTGCTGGTTGGCGCGGGTCAGCACGGTCAGCAGCAACTGGGTGAGCTGGTCGGTGGACGGGTTGTGCCCACCCCACTGTGGCGTCTGTTGTGCCGCCTGCTCGGTGGGGTTGTCGGCCTGCGCCTCGGGGGCGGTGTCGGCGACGGGGGCGGTGCGGCGCGTGCCGCGGGCGGGAAGGGGTGGGGCCTTGGCCATGGGAATGCTCCTGTGGGTCGTGGTGGTGGGGAAGGGAGAGGTGATCGGGATCAGGCGGAGGGATCAGGCGGACAGCAGCGCGCCGCCCATCCGCAGCATCGATTGCTGCTGTTGTTCGAGGATGCGTTTCGCCTCCTGCGGCTGGCCGCTGCAGCGGGCGAGCTGCAGCCCGGTCAGCCCGAGCGTGCGCAGCGGCTCGGTCCACAGCCAGTGGGTCGAGGTGAACAGCGCCGGGCCGAGCGTCGATTGCAGCTCGTCGAGCGACGCCGGGCTGACGCGCTGCGGGTGCAGCAGCTCGCGCAGCGAGCGGCCGCGGAAGCAGCGCATCGGCGTCTCGACCAGCAGCCGCGCCAGCTCCGGCAGCAGCGGCTGCGAATCGGTGATCAGCGCGCGCGTGCCGCTGTCGACGCGTTCCAGCGGGTGCAGCCCCGTCCAGGCGAGCTCGAGCTCGTCCCACGGGCCTGCGCCGTAGCAGTGGCGGCACAGCGCGGCGCCGAGCTGCACGCGCAGGTAGCTGACCGGGTGCGGGTCGCCCGGCGAGAAGCGGAACACCAGGCTCGGCTCGCCCGACAGCACGTCGTGCAGCGCGGCCACGCTCGCGAAGCCGGTGTGGCCGAAGGCGAACGCATCGGCGGCGATCTCGCTCGCCCAGCTGGCCCACACGTCGGCCAGGTCGCCCTGCGAGCCCACCTGGGCGAGCCCGTGCTGCAGCAGCGTGCGCAGCTCGTCGTTCCAGCCGGTGATGTGCGCCACCTGGTGGCCGGCCTCGTGGATCAGCGCGGTCGGCCGCAGCAGGTTGTGGCGCGTGATCTTGATGGTGGCGACCGGGCACACCGCGCCGCCGTCCCACAGCCGCAGGCCGGCCTTCATGATCGCGGCGCCGGCGCCGC
>NZ_JBFUGN010001310.1:0-1371 GCF_056402895.1 Rhizobacter sp. P3_B12
GTTCGGCCTGATCGTCGGCAGCGTCGGCCACCAGCTCGGCGACACGCTGCTGTGCCAGATCGCGACCCGCCTGGACGACGCCGCGACCCGCGACGGCGGCCGCCTGTACCGCATCGACGGCGTGACTTTCGGCGCGATCTACCGCTTCGGCGGCGACGTACCGCGGCTGAATCGCGCGCTGGAGGCGCTGACCGAATCGATGGACATGCCGTTCGAGATCGGCCACCAGGACCTGATGGTGTCGATCGGCGTCGGTGCCTCGGAGTACCCGAAGGATGCGAGCAACCACGACGAGGTGGCGCGGCTGGCCGAACTGGCCAAGCTGCAGGCCCAGGCCGAGCCGGGCAACAGCCACGTGATCTACGACGCGCGCATCGGCGAAGGCCAGCGCGACAAGCTGCGCATGGAGTCGCGCATGAAGAAGGCGCTGGAATCCGGCGACTTCGAGGTGTTCTACCAGGGCCAGCGCGCGCTGCGCGGTGGCATCAAGGGCTTCGAGGCGCTGCTGCGCTGGCATGACGACGGCAAGATGGTGTCGCCGGCGCATTTCATCCCGCTGGCCGAGGAGACCGGGCTGATCGTGCGCATCGGCGCCTGGGTGCTGCGGCAGTCGTGCCTGCAGGCGAGGGCCTGGGCCGATGCGGGGCTGGGCGCGCCGGTGGTGGCGGTCAACATCTCGCCGCGCCAGTTCAACCACCCGGAGTTCATGACCACGGTGCGCGAGACGCTGGCCGAGACCGGGGTCGACCCGGCCCAGATCGAGCTCGAGATCACCGAAGGCAGCGTGATGGACGATGCCGAGGCGAGCGTCGCGCGCCTGCATGCGCTGCGCGCGCTCGGGCTGCAGCTCGCGATCGACGATTTCGGCACCGGCTACGCCAGCCTCTCGTACCTGCGCCGCTTCCCGTTGAACCGGCTGAAGATCGACCGCTCGTTCATCAGCCAGCTCGGCGCGAGCGAGCAGGACGACACCATCGTGCGCACGGTGATCGAGCTGGCGCACAGCCTGGGGTTGTCGGTCACGGCCGAAGGGGTCGAGACGCCGGCGCAGCAGGGCCTGCTCGACGGCTGGGGCTGCGACATCGTGCAGGGCTTCCTGCATTCGCGGCCCGCGCCGGCGGCCACCGCGACCGCGTTGCTGATGAGCGACCGGCAGCCTGCGCTCGCCGCGGCCTGAGGGTTCACAATCGCGCGGTGATGAATCGATTTGTCGTGGCAGCGGCGGGCGTGTTCTTCGTCGGCAGCGCGGGAGCGCAGTCGGCCACGGCCGAGTTGCGCCCCGAGCAGATCGCCCTGTACCGCCAGAAGCTCGAGGCCGGCTGCGTGACCGACGCGAAGGCTGGCGGGCTGACCGCGTCGAATGCCCAGGCC
>NZ_JBFUGN010001311.1:0-1370 GCF_056402895.1 Rhizobacter sp. P3_B12
GCGCGCCGCTGCGCCAGCACGTGCACGCGGCGCGCGGCGCACAGCAGCTGCACGGCGGCCTTCACGTCGGCCGCGCGCACGCTGTCTTCGAGGTGGCCGAGTTCGCCGATCGCCTCGGCCACGTACTGGTTCAGGAAGCCGCCGCTGGCCGCGCCGTCGCCGCTGCGGCGCTGCTGGTTGATGCGCTCGCGGTAGCTGCCCGAGCGCTCGACCAGGTGGCCGCGGAACACCTGCTGCATCTGCGAGAAACCGTTGAAGCCCAGCGCATTGGCGAAGCGGATCAGCGACGACGGCTGCACCTGCGCCGCCTCGGCGATCACCGCCACCGTGCCGAGCGCGAGCTCGTTCGGGCGCTCCAGCGCGAAGCGCGCGATGCGCTGCAGCTGCGCCGGAAGCTCCGGATAGGCGCGCGAGATCGCATCCTTCAATTCGTCGTAGCTGGAGATGGGACTCATGAGGCTGAACTGTCTAGGGGGAAGCACTGACCCGCAATAGGAACAAACATTCTTGCGCTCAGAAACTGTAGAACATATATTCCGGCGAGTCCACAGTTCATTGCCCAGCGTTCCAACATGCTCAGCACCACACGACACGCGCCGCTCGCCCCGCTTCCGCTCCTGGTCACGGTGGCGGTGCTCGCCAGCACGCCGCTGTGGCTGAGCCAGGTCGGGCTCTACCAGTACCTGGCGCTGGAAATCATGATCTGGATGCTGTTCGCGCTCGGCCACAACCTGCTGCTCGGCTACGGCGGGCTGCCGTCGTTCGGGCACGGCGCGTACTTCGGCATCGGCGCCTATGCATTCGGGCTGCTGCAGCTGCGCGGCGGTGCCGGGCTGGTGCTGGGCGTGCTCGGTGCGGTGCTGATCGCGGCGCTGGCGGGCGCCCTGGTCGGCGCGTTCATCTCGCACCGGCGCGGCATCTACTACGCGCTGCTGACGATCGCGTTCGGGCAGCTCGCCTGGTTCATCGCCGGCAAGTGGCACACGGTGACCGGCGGCGAGGACGGGCTGCTGAACATCAAGCGGCCCGACCTGTCGCTCGGCTTCGTCGACCTCTCGCTGAAGAGCAACGAGGCCTTCTTCTACTTCGCGCTGGTGGTGTTCGCGCTGGTGGTGGCGGCGCTGTGGCGGCTGGTGCATTCGCCGTTCGGCCGCATCCTGCGCGCGATCAAGCAGAACGAGATGCGCGCCGCGTTCGTCGGCCACCCGGTGTGGCTCTACAAGTGGCTGGCCTTCATCATCTCGACGGCGGTGGCGGGGCTGGCCGGCGCGCTGTTCGCGATGGCGCAGCAATCGGCCTACCCGAACGTGATGAGCCTGCACAACTCCGGCTTCGTCGTGATGATGGTGCTGATCGGCGGCGGCCTGGTG
>NZ_JBFUGN010001312.1:0-1367 GCF_056402895.1 Rhizobacter sp. P3_B12
CGACGGCCTGATGGTGGTCAACCTGCACACAGGTCATCGCGACTTCAACGACGGCCTGATGGTGGTCAACCTGCACACAGGTCATCGCGACTTCAATTCGCAGGTTGCCCGCATCGAACGGACTTTCGGCAGTGAGGTGCTGCTGGTCGGCGATGACGAGTGCAGCAACACCATCGTGTTCGCATGCAAGGGTTTGCTGTCCAGGCGATTGAAGCCATCCATCCCGCGCAAGCCCAAAGGCTTTGATCGGGAGACCTGGGACGAATTGGTGCCCGCATTCTTCAGTGTCGCCAGTGCGCTCAGCGCGTGACGAAAGCCGACCTCCCGAGCGGGCGGTCAGCTGTCCGCTTTGAATCTTGATCCCTTGCACAGGTCTTGGCGAACTGCCGGGCCTTGCTTCCTTGTTCGTTTGCTTCGGGGTCGCAGAGCTGTCGGTCACCATTGTCCGGAGATGGCCGATTGTTGTCTGCCGCTGCGCCCGTCGTCTGCGGTAGACGACCCGTGCTGTCAGCCAACTCCCCATCTGGCATGCAGAAAGGCGGTCGCTCCCCGGGCTAGCGGGTTCGGGAATGCGGTGTCTCCACTCTCGATGGAATGACTATCCATTCACCGTCTTTCTCGACGTATCGGAACAAGTCCCCACGCCCGAAGCCGTCGCCGGCGCAGTAGCCCGATACCTCCACCCACAGGTACCCACCTTCTGACTCGCCACCCACGGCCCTGGTGAGCGTACAACCTGAATGCACTCTCGCAAAGTCAGCTGCCACCTGGGCATCGGTGGGGCCGCTGCAGCCCAAGATCGACGCACCGCAGAGAGCCGTAGCCCCGACAGCCAAGAGGCGACCGAGAACAGAGCGAAGCTGTTGAGGAGTCATCCGCAGAATCTGCACCCACATGGCGAAGCCGCTGTGAAGTCTGCGTGTTCCGAGGTCGTGTCGATTCTTCGAAGCGGCATCGCTACTCCACCGACGGCGAGAGTCAGCCTTTCGCGACGCCCACGCCTGTTGCAACCACAATGAGAGGTCATCCGAGAGCGGTCATTCGCGAACGGCAGCGAGTGGCCGTCTGCAGAGATTCGCAGCCGAAGCATTGCATGACGCCGACCGCTGCGAACCGTACTTCCTCTCCAGACTGATGGGTGCTGTTCGAATCGGAGGGGCCAGGTGGCTGCAGGCTCCAAGATTGGCATTGCAGGATGTCCGCGGCTCTTGTCGGCGACCTCTCCGAACCGGGCCCTTGGCGACGACTCACCGGGCCTCCAGGCAAAATCCAGCTCAGGGGCGAGCCTGACGCCAGGCCTGCCGGAAGCCCACCTTGAAGAATGGAGCAGTATCAATGGCACTGACGAAGAAAGGCGAATACTGGTA
>NZ_JBFUGN010001313.1:0-1366 GCF_056402895.1 Rhizobacter sp. P3_B12
ACAACGCCGTGATGGAACGCTTCTTCCTGAACCTGAAGATGGAACGCGTCTGGCAGCGCGACTACGCCAATCACGCCGAAGCGATGATCGATGTCGCCGACTACATCGCCTGCTTCTACAACCCCGTCAGGCTCCATTCCACACTCGGCTATCGCTCGCCCGTCGAGCATGAGCGTCACGCCGAACACACTCACTGAGATTCAACCCAAACCAACTCATTGGCGTGTCCGAAAAGACTTGACCACGACAAGCAGACTCAGCACCGAACTGGCGAGGTAGTGGCGTTTCATGACGATCAACGTCCTCTCAGGGGAATGGTTCGGCGGCGTGCCGGCATGACTAGTTGCCCGTCCTCGTGAGCAGACCCTTGTCAAGGATGAGCGGAGAGTCACCTTGCTCACCGGCACTTATTTCTTCTTTCGTCTCCCAGTAGATCGCATCGTTCTTCAGCGTCGCAACACCCTTGACGACAGCGCCGTTCCGTCCGCTGGTGACGACCAAGTGCGCCACGGTGCCGACCACCCTTCCTTTGACCGTGCCCTCACCACCCTCGTTGAGGCGACTGCAGCCTGCGGTTGCAAACGTGTGGGAACCCGTGATCCGAGCACCAGATTGCTTGAGAACGAAAGAGGCCATGCCGCATTCGGCGTTCGCTGCTTTCTGTCCGGTCGTACGCAGATCCATCGACCAGGTACCTGAGAAATTTGCACCGGCAGCGACCGCAAAGGTAGGGAGCAGAGTCAACGTCGCGGAGAAGAGAACGGTTCGGCAAGGACTCATAAGCTGCTTGTCGTTTGGCATGAGAGGCTCGATCCGGCTTGCCGGGGCCATCAAGGCATTGCGCCACTATCGCACGGCTGCGAAGCAGACTTTCACGAGTGTCGGCAACTGGCCGGCTCCAGCCGCTCGTCCGCGGGAGCTGACGGCCACTGGCCGGACCGTTGAGGATTGTGCCGACCGGATCCGTCAGCACGAATGGTCAGGCACTGAACTTTTGGGGAAACAGCCGATGAGCGGCAAAGCAGCCTGCTACGCCACCAGAGCCTATGGCAAAAAAATGTAGTGCAACGAGTGGACTGGGCAGGGCGAGAGCCATACACATGGCTACTCCCCATAGCCCGGCGAACGAAAAAGTCAACCCGATGAACAGGGCAGCCCCCGCAGGACGATTCCATGGCTTCAATAGAAGCGACGGCGGCAACGCGAACGTGCCAGGGGGGAGCTTCTGAAGTTCCATCCAAAGGAGGCCGACCGAGGTCACCAGGGCGGCGGGAAGCGTGATGGCTACGCTCGTCCAAGACGGTGAATGCTGCGAAGGAAATGTGGCAGAGAGGTAGCCCCATCCTGCGCAAATGAAGAACCAGAA
>NZ_JBFUGN010001314.1:0-1364 GCF_056402895.1 Rhizobacter sp. P3_B12
CGCTGAAGCCGCTGCTGACGCCGCGTGC
Organism: Rhizobacter sp. P3_B12; assembly: GCF_056402895.1. Classification (NCBI taxonomy): domain Bacteria; kingdom Pseudomonadati; phylum Pseudomonadota; class Betaproteobacteria; order Burkholderiales; family Sphaerotilaceae; genus Rhizobacter; species Rhizobacter sp. P3_B12. The sequence goes on from NZ_JBFUGN010001314.1 coordinate 29, forward strand.
CGCGCTGCTGCCCGGCAGCAGCGCACCGGCCACCGCCACGGCCGCCACCACCGCCTCGTCGACGACGCGGACGGCAGCCAACACGAACGGCAAGGCGACCGGCAAGGCGACCGGCAAGACCGCCGCGCCGAAGGCCGGCTGCGCGGCCCAGGCCATGGGCCTGGCCACCGGTTGCGACACCAAGGGAGCCCGCTGACATGAGCACTTCGCCGGCGCACAAACGCCTTCGCATCCTGAGCGGCACGCATGCCGGTGCCTACCTAGATTTGAGTCCAGGAACCCATTCGATCGGACAAGCAGATGAATGCGACATTTCCATTGCCGACTGGCAGTTTCCGGCCCTCACGCTGCGCCTCGGCGCCGACGGTGTCGCGCTGGCACAGTGGTCGAACGGCAGCCCGCAGCGGCTTCGCCTCGATGATTTCGTCCCGGTCGACTTCAGCGGTGTCCGCGTCTGCACCGGCCCCAGCGGCGCCGACTGGCCCGATGATGCCGCGCTGCTGGCCGCAACCCGCGCCGTCGCGCCGTCGGGCAGCCTGGCTGCCGTCCGTCAACGGCTGGTGGCCCGCCCTGCCCGTGCCGTCCCCGGCGCGCTCGCAGTGATCATCGCGCTGGTCTCCGCCGGCTGGCTGGTCTCGGCCACGCGGGCCAACGAGGCCCCGGCCCCGACGCTGGAGATGAGCCGCGCCGCGCTGCAGCGTGCGATTGACGGGGTGGCCGCCGGCCGGCTGTCGGTGCGCATCGCCCAGGGATCRCTGAGCATCGACGGCCTGCTCGACGACRCCGAGCAGCTGCGTGCGGTGAACGCCGCGCTGAAGGCCGCACCCGCCGGCTTCCCGCTGCAGCAGCACGTGTCGGTGGCGAGCGATGTCGCCGAGACGATCCGCAGCGCGATCGGCCTGCCCGGCGCGCAGATCACCTACCGCGGCGCCGGCGTCTTCGGCTACGCGGTGAAGGCCAACGACGTGGCCGCGACGCAGGCCGCGATCGATCGCGTCACCGCCGACCTGTCGCCGGTCGTCAAGCGCATCGACGCGGTGCTCGAGGAGCCTGCGACGCCGCAGCCGGCGAGCCCGGCCGTCCTGTCATCCCTGTCGACCGACGGCGTGTCGGTGATGGAAACCCGTGACGGTGTGAAGCACCTGGTGCTCACCGTCGCCCCCGATGCGGTGCTGACCAACGGTCAGACCGCCCTCCAAGGAGTCCGTTGATGAGCACCGATCTCGCCCCCCCGCCCGCCGACCTGCTGGCCGACTTCGACAAGCTGCAGGCCACCGTGAACGGCGACACCACCGGCGACAAGACGCGCCGCCTGGCGCAGTACTTCGCGCAGGCC
>NZ_JBFUGN010001315.1:0-1352 GCF_056402895.1 Rhizobacter sp. P3_B12
CTGACGGCCGGGCCGAAGCCCGCGCCGGTCGAGCCGGCGGCGCCGGTGGCCGCCACCGCCTCGGCCAAGGGCAAGGCCGGCCACGCCGCCAAGCCCGCACCGGCCACCACCACCACCGCGGCTGCCGACATCTGCGCGAACTGCGGCACCGTCGAGAGCGTGAAGACCGAGACCCGCAAGGGTGAAGGCACCGGCCTCGGCRCGGTCGCCGGCGGTGTGCTCGGCGGCGTCGTCGGCCACCAGATGGGCGGCGGCAACGGCAAGAAGGCGATGACGGTGCTCGGTGCCGTCGGCGGCGGGCTGGCCGGCCACGAGGTCGAGAAGCGCGCCCGCAGCACCACCGTCTACCAGGTGCGCCTGCGCATGGACGACGGCACCACCCGCACCGTCACGCAACAGACCGCGCCCGCGGTCGGCGGCCGTTTCGAGGTCGAGGGCAGCACACTCAAGGCGATCCCGCTGCCGAAGGCCTGATGTGACAGCCCTGCTGCGCGCCGTCGCGACGGCCGCAGCGGCGCTGGCGCTGTCCGGCGCCCGGGCCCAGGAGGTCGACGCCACCGTCGGCGCCAGTTCGGCGCTGCTGGTGCGGGGCGTCGCGCTCGGCAACGGCAAGCCGGCGCTGCAGGCCGGCGTGTCGGTGGACACCGTCGACGGCTGGCTCGCGGGGCTCGGCGTCGCGACGCTGCGGCCCTCCGGCGACGCCGGCTGGACGACCCAGCTGCACCTGCGCGCCGGCCATTCGTTCCGGCTCGACGACGACTGGAGCGCGCAGCTCGCAGCCACGCGCTACGCCTACCCGTTCGACGACTACCTGCGCAGCTTCGACCGCGATGAGTTCGGCGCGACGCTCGCGTGGCGCGACCGCGTGCTCGGCTCGGTCACCGCGCTGCGCCAGACCACCGCGTCGTCGAACGGCCACCGCAGCGGCTGGGCCGCCGACCTGGTGCTGCGCCAGCCGCTGGGGCGCTTGGCGGGCGTCTCGTTCGCACTGACGGCCGGGCTCGGCCACCAGGACCAGCAGCGCCGCGCCGGCTTCAGCTACGACTACGGCCACCTCGGCCTGGGCGGGCGCATCGGCGCGCTGCAGTTCGAGTTGTCGCGCGTCGCGACCGACGCCCGGGCGCGCGAATGGTTCGGCGCGGCGGCCGACGCCCGCTGGGTGGGCAGCCTGACGGTCGGCTTCTAAAAAATACTTGCAACTTTCGCGGCGCCCGCGCGTACACACYGGTATGCCGCTGCTTTCGCTGATCCGCGCCCGCCCCGCCGCCGCCCGCCTGGACGATGCGGACGAGGCCGCGCTGCTGCGCCGCATCGCCGAGGGCGAGCGCGCGGCGCTGGCGGCGCTGTACCAC
>NZ_JBFUGN010001316.1:0-1352 GCF_056402895.1 Rhizobacter sp. P3_B12
CTCGGCGAGCGCGCGGCCAGCAGGAAGTGCGACATCGCACCGATGCGCCGCACCGGATGCCACAGCGTGATCGACACGCACGAGCCGAGCAGCGTGCGCATGCGCAGCGGCGCCTCGCCTACCGCGTACTCGCCGGGCTGCAGCACCCGGTCGCCGGGCTCGGCGCTGTCGAATCGGATCGTGTTCCCCGCCATGCTGCGCTCACGGCTTGCGGTAGATCGACGGCGCCACCTGGGTCAGCGCCGTCGTGATGTCGTTCAGGCTCTCGGAGTGCCCGATGCAGAAGAACCCGCCCGGCTTCAGCTGCTCGAGGATGCGCGCCACCACCTGCCGCTTGGTGTCGCCGTTGAAATAGATCATCACGTTGCGCAGGAAGATCACGTCGAAGGCGGCGAGCCGCGGCAGCGTCGTGTTCAGGTTGACCTGCATGAACTGCACGCGGCTGCGCAGCGTGCGGTCGACCAGCAGCGTGCCCTGCTGCTCGTCGATGCCGCGCAGGCAGAAGCGCTTCAGGTAGCCCTGCGGGATCTGCCGGCAGCGCTCCATCGGGTAGTGCGCCTGGCGCGCGCGCTGCAGCACGCGGGTGCTGATGTCGGAGCCCGTCACCTCCCAGGCCGTGTCGCCCAGCGTGTCGGCCAGCACCATCGCGATGCTGTAGGCCTCTTCGCCGGTCGAGCTGGCCGCGCTCCAGACGCGGAACGGCTGCGAGCGGGTCGGGCTCGCCAGCGCGGCCTCGCGCAGCAGCTCGRAGTGCTTCGGCTCGCGGAAGAAGTAGGTTTCGTTGGTGGTCAGCAGGTYGACCGCGGTCTGCACCTCGGCCCCGTTCTGGCCGCTGGTCAGCAGCTTGAAGTACTCGCTGTAGCTGCCCAGGTTGCAGGCCTGCAGCCGCTTCGCGAGCCGGCCGCACACCAGCGCCTTCTTCGCCGACGACAGCGTGATGCCCGCCGCGTCGTAGATGAAGCGCTGGAACAGGCCGAACTCGTTGTCGGAGATGGTGTTCATCGTGCAGGTCCGCCGGGTCGATCCAGCCTGCCTCAGAAGCGGGCGAACTGCGATTCGTCGAGCGCGCCGGTGCCGTTCGCGTGCAGCGAGAAGCCGTTGTGCCCTGCAGCCGGTGCCGGCTTGCGCACGCCCGCCTTGCTGCCCTTGCCTGCAACGACCGGCTTGGCCGCCGGCTTGCGCGCTGCGCCCGGGCGCTGCCGCGGTGCATCGACCTGCGTCGCCAGCTTGAAGAACGACATCGTCTGCTGCAGCTGCTCGGCCTGGCTGCTCATCTCCTCCGACGTGGCCGCCAGCTCCTCCGAGCTCGACGCGTTCTGCTGCGTCGTCTGGCTCAGCTGGCTCACCGCCGC
>NZ_JBFUGN010001317.1:0-1352 GCF_056402895.1 Rhizobacter sp. P3_B12
GCCGAGCGCAGCGGGCTGCCGCAGCGGGCCGACGGCATCGCGCAGCATGTCGGCGCGATCCGCGGTGCGTGGACCGAGCCGGTGCAGCAGGCCGTCGTGCTGCCGCTGGCGGTGGCCGGGCAGGCGTCGAACGTCGGCGCGCTGGTGGTGGGCATCAGCCCGCGCCGGCGGCTCGACGATGCCTACCGCAGTTTCCTGTCGCTGGTGGCCTCGCAGGTCGCGTCGCGGCTCGGCGAGGTGCGCGCGCGGCTCGAAGAGCAGCAGAAGGCCGAGGCGCTGGCCGAGCTCGACCGCGCGAAGAACGTGTTCTTCAGCAACGTGAGCCATGAGYTGCGCACGCCGCTGACGCTGATGCTGGGCCCCCTGCAGGACGCGCTGCTGCGCCCGGACCTGCCGGCCGATCTGCACGACGCGCTGCAGCTCGCGCACCGCAACGGCGAGCGGCTGCGCAAGCTCGTCAACTCGCTGCTGGAGTTCTCGCGCATCGAGGCCGGGCGCGTCGAGGCGAGCTACCAGGCCACCGACCTCGCGGCGCTGACGCGCGATTTCGCATCGGCCTTCCGCTCGGCGATCGAGCACGCGGGGCTGCGCTTCGTCGTCGCCTGCGACACGCTTCCGCACGAGGTGTTCGTCGATGTCGACATGTGGGAGAAGGTGGTCCTGAACCTGCTGTCGAACGCGTTCAAGTTCACGTTCGAGGGCGAGATCGCCGTCTCGCTGCGCAGCGAGGCCGGCCAGGCCGTGCTGGAGGTGCGCGACACCGGCATCGGCATGGACGATGAGGCGCTCGCCCATGTGTTCGACCGTTTCCACCGCGTGGCCGGGGCGCGCTCGCGCTCGCACGAGGGCACCGGCATCGGCCTCGCGCTGGTGAAGGAGCTGGTGCGGCTGCACGGCGGCAACGTGGTGGTGACCAGCGGGCCGGGCCTGGGCAGCTGCTTCACGGTGAGCGTGCCGCTCGGGGTGGCGCACCTGCCGGCGCACCGGGTGGGGCTCGCGCCGGCGGCCGCGGGTGGTGCCGTGCCGGCGGTCGCGCTGGATGCGTTCGTCGAGGACGGCCTGCATGCCGGCCAGGCGCCGGCGATGCCGCCGCGCGCGCCGCGGACCGACGGCGCCCCGCGTGCCACCGTGCTGATCGTCGACGACAACGCCGACATGCGCACCTACATCGCGAGCGTGCTGGGGGCGCGCTGGAATGTCGAGGCCGCCGGCGATGGCCGGCAGGCGCTGGACGCGATCGCGCGGCGGCGGCCCGACGTGGTCGTGACCGACATCATGATGCCGGTGCTCGACGGCTTCGGCCTGCTCGAACGCATCCGCGCGCACGATGCGCTGCGCACGCTGCCGGTGAT
>NZ_JBFUGN010001318.1:0-1351 GCF_056402895.1 Rhizobacter sp. P3_B12
GCGCAATGTGGCGATGCCGCTGCAGCTGGAGGGCAGCGTGATCCTGCCGCGATGGCTGGCCGACGAGCCGCGCGCCGAGCTCACCCGGCTGGCCGTGATGCCGGGTGCCGATCCGCAGACCCGGCTCATCCTGATGAAGGCCGCCTACCTGTACTGCCTGGCGAGCCAGGTGCGCTGGATGGTGATCGGTGCGCGCAGCAATGCGCTGATCCGGATCTACCAGGGGCTCGGATTCACCGATGTGCTCGGGCCCGACGACCGGGTACCGCTCGCGCATGCCGGCAACCTGCCGCACCGCATCCTGGCCTTCGATGTCACGGCGGCCGAACGCACCTGGCTGGCGTCAGGCCACGGGCTGTATCCGTTCATGATCGAGACCTTCCATCCGGATCTGAACCTGTTCCCGAAAGAATCCATGCTGCCTCAGCACGAGGCTCGTGTGGCGGCGTGACGCCCGGCGACGGCAGCACGCCGCTCCATTGCGCCAGGACCTGCATCAGTTCCTGGCGGTTGAAGGGCTTGGCGAGCAGGTCGTCCATGCCGGCATCGGCGCAGGCGCGCCGATCCTCGTCGGTCGACGTGGCCGTGATCGCGATGATCGGCACCCTGGGAAGGAGCAGGGTGCGCTCCTGCGCCCGGATCTCACGGGTGGCGGCCTGTCCGTCCATCGTGGGCATCTGGCAATCCATCAGCACGATGTCGGGCCGCTGCGACTCGCGCAGCGCCCGCCCGACGGCGTCGCGCCCATTGCCCACGCGTTCGTGGATCAGCCCCTGTTGTTTCAGGTAGGCGCAAAGGATCAGCGCGGAGACATCATCATCCTCCGCGACCAGCACGCGCCGCAGGTCGATCACGGGGGGCGCCGGCGCTGCACCATCCCGTGCTTCGCCGGGCGCTGTCGTGGAGGGCAGCCGGGCGATGAACACGAACTGGGAGCCGACGCCCGTCTGGCTGTGCACGCTCAGCGAGCCGCCCATCGCTTCGGCCAGTTCGCGGGCGATGGTGAGGCCGAGGCCGGCACGGCTGCTCATCGGCGCGCCGTCGGTGGCGGGCAATGGTGGAGTGGGCGCATCGAAGAGGTGATCCTGATCGGCCGGCGCGATGCCCGGGCCGGAGTCGCTCACCTCGACCTTCACCATGTCGGGCTCGCTCGTGCGCACGAGGTTCATCTCCACGCGGCCCCTCTCGGTGAATTTGATGGCGTTGCCGAGCAGGTTGTGCAGCACCTGCCTGAACCGCGCGGCGTCGCCCACCACCCAGCTCGGCCGCGCAAACGCATGCGTCATCGAGAAATCGAGGCCCTTGTCGGCGGCACGCAGGGCGAACACGTCGCCCACCAGGCCCGCCTGCG
>NZ_JBFUGN010001319.1:0-1349 GCF_056402895.1 Rhizobacter sp. P3_B12
CGCTTGACGAGGTGCCTGCACGCCTCGTCCCAATACTCGGGAGTGACGGAGCGCGCCACGGATCAGGCCTTCATCCAGGTCGTGCCTTGCGCGGAGTCCTGGAGCACGATGCCTTGCGCGAGCAGGTCGTGGCGGATGCGGTCGGCAAGCGCGAAATCGCGCGCCTTCTTCGCATCGGCCCGGGCCTGGATCTGCGCCTGGATCGCGGCGTCGTCGAGCTGGCTGCCGGCCTGCAGGTAGCTGCGCGCGTTCTGCTGCAGCAGCCCGAGCGTCGCGGCCAGCCCCTTGAACAGCGCCGCCTGCTGCGGCGAGCGGCTCTTGTTCAGCTCGGTCGCGAGCTCGAACAGCACTGCCACCGCTTCCGGCGTGTTGAAGTCCTCGTTCATCGCGGCGCGGAAGCGCGCGGCCTGCGGCTGCGCCCAGTCGACCGGCAGTTCCGGCACGTCGAGGTCGACCAGCGCGGTGTAGAGCCGGCGCAGCGCGTTGCGCGCGTCGTCGAGGTTGGCGGGGCCGAAGTTCAGCGGGCTGCGGTACTGCGTGCGCAGCATGAAGAAGCGCAGCGTCTCGCCGTCGTAGTGCTTCAGCACGTCGCGGATCGTGAAGAAGTTGCCGAGCGACTTCGACATCTTCTCGTTCTCGCCCTGCTCGTTGACGACGTTCAGGAAGCCGTTGTGCATCCACACGTTGACGAAGCGCTTGCCGCTCGCGCCCTCGCTCTGCGCGATCTCGTTCTCGTGGTGCGGGAACTGCAGGTCCATGCCGCCGCCGTGGATGTCGAACTGCTCGCCGAGCAGCGCACAGCTCATCGCCGAGCACTCGATGTGCCAGCCCGGGCGGCCGGCGCCGAACTCGCTGGCCCACTTGGCATCGTCGGGCTCGGTCGGCTTGGCGGATTTCCACAGCACGAAGTCGAGCGGGTCGTCCTTGCCGTCGAGCACGGCCACGCGCTCGCCGGCGCGCAGCTGGTCGAGCGACTTGCCCGACAGCTTGCCGTAGCCGTCGAACTTGCGCACCGCATAGTTCACGTCGCCGTTCGGCGAGCGGTAGGCATAGCCCTTGCGCTCGAGCGTGGCGATCATCTGCAGCATCTGCGGCACGTACTGCGTCGCGCGCGGCTCGTGGGTCGGCGGCAGGATGCCGAGGGCGGCCACGTCTTCATGCATCGCGGCCGTCATCTCGTCGGTCAGCTGGCGGATCGGGATGTTGCGCTCGAGCGCGCGCCGGATGATCTTGTCGTCGATGTCGGTGATGTTGCGCACGTAGGTGACCTGGTAGCCCAGCGTGCGCAGCCAGCGTGCGGCGACATCGAAGGCCATCATGAAGCGCGCATGGCCGACGTGGCACAGGTC
>NZ_JBFUGN010001320.1:0-1345 GCF_056402895.1 Rhizobacter sp. P3_B12
TTCATGGCCCGTCGCCCAAACTCCCGCCACTCACTTCGTTCGTTGTGGTCAAACAGTGGGCGACAGTCAGTGCACGAAGCGTGCTGCGCACGCGGGCCATGAAACCAGCCAGCTCCGGCGCCCCGGCTTTATTGGCGCTCCACAGCCTCCCCGCACGCGCCTTCTGCCACCGCCCTGCCTTTTGGGGGGTGACAAGCGAACAAATGAGGGTTGAGCCCGGGTTGKCACCCGGGMGCGYCATGCGTGTTTTCYGCGCATCGAGCCACCGGTTCGGCAAAGGCGTGGGCGGGGGGGCGAGCCCCACACCCCCCGCCCGCGCCCACGCCAGACGAGAGCGTTGAGGAATTACCTGCAGCGCGAAAACACGTCCAGCTCGCCGCGATAGACGCTGGTCTTCGCCCGCATCAGCCCCAGCACGCTCGGCACCAGGTTGTCATGGCTCAGCGCCACGTCGCGCTGCTTCTGCAGACACTGCATCGCGATCCCGGTCGCCGCCTCGGTCTGCGGCGCGAGCCACACCACCATCGGCACGTGCTTCTGCTCGCGCGGCGCGATGCCGTAGGGCAGGCCGTGCAGGTAGAGGTTGTTCTCGCCGAGCGATTCGCCATGGTCCGACAGGTACAGCAGCGCCGGGTCGTAGCCGGCGCCCTGCTTGCCGAGCCAGTCGATCGCCTTCGCCAGCACGCTGTCGGTGTAGGCGATCGAGTTGTCATAGGCATTCAGCAACTGCTGCCGCTCGCACTGCTGCAACACGTTGGTCGTGCACTCCGGCACGAAGGGCTTGCGGCCCGGCGGCGAGCGCTTCGAGTAGGCCGGCCCGTGGCTGCCCATCTGGTGCAGCACCAGCACCACGCCGCGGGCGCGGCGCTCGGCCGGCAGCGCAGCCAGCCGCTGGTCGAGCCCGTGCAGCAAGGCCTCGTCCAGGCACTCGCCGCCGTCGCACAGCCCGGCCGGCATCGGCGCGGCACCGGCCGCGAGCCGGTAGGCATCTTCGTGCGGCACGCGCTCRCACAGCCCCTTGCAGCCGGCCTGGTTGTCCAGCCACAGCACCGCCAGCCCGGCACGCTGCAGCACGTCGAGCAGGTTCTCGTAGTCCTGGTCGCGCGATTCGTAGGCCTGCTTGCCGAGGTGCGAGAACATGCACGGCAGCGAGGTGGCCGTGCTGGTGCCGCATGACGTGACGTTGCTGAAGCTGACGACACCCTGCGCCGCAAGGCCCGGCGTCGTGGCCCGCTCGTAGCCGTTCAGCGCGAAGTGATCGGCCCGCGCCGTCTCGCCCACCACCAGTGCCAGCAGCAGCGGCTTCGCGCCGGGCGCGGGCGGCGCGAGCGCCACGTCGGCGCCG
>NZ_JBFUGN010001321.1:0-1344 GCF_056402895.1 Rhizobacter sp. P3_B12
CTCCTGTGCCGGGCCGTTCGGCGCGGTCAGGCCGCCGCTGCGGCCGTCCTGGTTCAGCGCGCTGCCGCGCACCACGGCCAGCACGCGGTCGCCGGCGGCCTGCGCATCGGCCAGGCGCTTCAGCACCAGCACCGCGCAGCCCTCGCCGCGCACGTAGCCGTCGGCCGCGGCATCGAAGGTCTTGCAGCGCCCGTCCGGCGCCATCATCCGGGCCTTCGAGAAGTTGATGTTCATCTCGGGCGTCAGGATCAGGTTGACCGCGCCGGCCAGCGCGATCTCGCACTCGTTCAGCCGCAGCCCCTGGCAGGCCTGGTGCAGCGCGACCAGCGACGACGAGCACGCGGTGTCGACCGCGACCGCCGGCCCGTGCACGCCGAGGAAGTACGACAGCCGCCCCGACGCGACGCTGGCCGCATTGCCGGTCGCGAAGTACGGGTCGATCAGCTCGGGGTGCCGGTACAGCGCGCGGCCGTAGTCGTTGTTGCTGATGCCGAGGTACACGCCGGTGCGCGCGCCGGCCGGCGTGGCCGCGAGCTCGCCCGGCGCATGGCCGGCGTCTTCGAGCGCCTCCCAGGCCACCTCGAGCAGCAGCCGCTGCTGCGGGTCCATGCTGGCGGCCTCGCGCGGCGAGATGCCGAAGAACTCGGCATCGAAGCGGTCGACGCCGTCGACGAAGCCGCCGAAGCGCGTCGTCATCTTGCCGGGCGCATCGGCATCGGCGTCGTAGAGCGCGTCGAGGTTCCAGCGCTCGGCGGGGATCGGGCCGATCGCATCGGTGCCCGACCACAGCAGCTCGGCGAAGCCGGCCGCATCGACCACGCCGCCCGGCAGCCGCATCGCCATGCCGATGATCGCGATCGGCTCGTGCAACGCGGCGTTCGAGCGCGCGAGCTCGGCCTTCAGCTCGCGGATCTCGAGCAGCGCGCGCTTGACGGGGCTCAGCGCTTCATCGCGCGGGTCGGTCATCGGGGATCTCCCAGTTCTTGCAGCAGCAGGGCTTCGGCTTCTTCGTCGCTCAGATCGTGCAGCGCATCGGCCCGGGTGTCGATGGCCGCGGGCTCGGCCGGCGCCGGCTCGTCGAGGCCGAGCAGGCGCATCAGGTGCGCGGTCAGCGCGGCCAGCGTCGGATAGTCGAACAACAGCGTCGCCGACAGCGGCCGGCCGATCGAGCGGGTCAGCGCGTTGCGCAGTTCCACCGCCATCAGCGAATCGAGGCCCAGGTCCTTCAGCGGCGTCTTCGGGTCGACCGGCGTGCCGGCGTCCAGGCCCAGCACGTGCAACGCACGCTCGACCAGGTGGGCCGCGAGCGCCGCGGCGCGCTGGCCGGCCGGCATCGCCTGCAGG
>NZ_JBFUGN010001322.1:0-1342 GCF_056402895.1 Rhizobacter sp. P3_B12
AACCCATGCACGCCCAGGTGCGCGCCGGTGGCCTTGGCGGCGCGCTGCGCAGCCACCTTCAGCGGGTCGATCAGGTCGTAGTTGACGCCGGCCTGTTCGTAGCTGAGCGTGTCGGGGGAAGCAGCGGTGGATTTCATCGGGAGCAGAGGGTCGATGGCGGGGCGGTCGGAGGTCGGCGCGGCCGCCGAAACCGCGATTATCGGGTACCACCGGGCCCCGTAGAATGCCCCGATGTCCTATCTCGTCCTGGCCCGCAAATACCGCCCGCGTGACTTCGAAGGCCTCGTCGGCCAGGAGCACGTCGTGCAGGCGCTGGCCAACGCGCTCACGCAGCAGCGCCTGCACCACGCCTACCTGTTCACCGGCACGCGCGGCGTCGGCAAGACCACCGTCTCGCGCATCCTCGCTAAATCGCTCAACTGCACCGGCGCCGACGGGCAGGGCACCATCACCGCCCACCCCTGCGGCGTCTGCGATGCCTGCCGCGACATCGACAGCGGCCGCTTCGTCGACTACGTCGAGCTCGATGCCGCCTCCAACCGCGGCGTCGAAGAGATCTCGCAGCTGCTCGACCAGGCCGTCTACAAGCCGGTGGTCGGCCGCTTCAAGGTCTACATGATCGACGAAGTCCACATGCTGTCGAACACCGCGTTCAACGCGATGCTCAAGACGCTCGAGGAGCCGCCCGAGTACCTCAAGTTCGTCCTCGCCACCACCGATCCGCAGAAGGTGCCGCCCACCGTGCTGTCGCGCTGCCTGCAGTTCAACCTGCGGCCGATGGCGCCGCAGACGGTGCAGGAGCACCTCGCCACCGTGCTCGGCGCCGAGCAGATCGAGGCCGAGCCCGGCGCGCTGCGGCTGCTGGCGYGCGCCGCGCGCGGCTCGATGCGCGATGCGCTGTCGCTCACCGACCAGGCCATCGCCTTCGGCGCCGGTGCCTTGCTCGAAGCGGGCGTGCGCCAGATGCTCGGCGCGGTCGACCGCAGCCACGCGGTGCGGCTGGTCGAGGCCCTGGCCGCCGGCGACGGCGCCGACGTGGTCGCCACGGTCGATGGGCTGCGCTCGCTCGGCTTGTCGTGCAGCGGCACGCTCGAAGAGATCGCCACGCTGCTGCAGCAGATGGCCGTGCTGCAGGCCGTGCCGGCCGCGGCCGACGAGGCCGATCCCGACACGCCCGCCATCCAGCGCCTGGCCGCGCTGCTGGCGCCCGACGAGACGCAACTGCTCTACAGCATCGTGCTGCACGGCCGCGCCGAGCTGGGCCTGGCGCCCGACGAATACAGCGGCCTCGTGATGGTGCTGCTGCGCCTGCTGGCCTTCAAGCCGGGTGGCACGCCGGCCC
>NZ_JBFUGN010001323.1:0-1342 GCF_056402895.1 Rhizobacter sp. P3_B12
ACACGCAGCAATCGGGTGATTACTCGCCGGTGACCGTCGCTGCCGGCGACTTCGTCAAGGTCAACGGCGGGGCCAGCTTCCCGATGCCGCCGAAGCCCAACAATTCGCGCAATCCGGCGCTCTCGGACGACTTTCACCAGCCCTTCACGCAAAGGATCAAGCTGGGCGATCTGGTCCGGGGCGGCGCATCGCCGCTGGTGGTGGGCGACAACACATTCCAGTTCAATGTGCAGATCTCCGGCCTGCTGAACGTGCACGTCGAGGTGTTGTATCCCCAAGGCACCGCACCGGCCTATACACCGCCTTCGGCGATCCACCGTTTCCCGCTGCATTCGGAGCTGCCGCGCATGGGGCCGCCCGTGCGGTTCCAGAGCATCGCCGGCACCGAGGTCGGCCCGGGCCAGGCCCTGGGTGCCACCGACGTCACGCGCATTGCGGTCAACGGCGTGGCGCCGCTCAACATCGAGGTTGGCAACGCCAGCTGGGCCGGGTGGGCGCCGCAGTGGATGAAGGTTCCCGTGATCAGCGACGAGTTGTTCACCACCGGTGGCGTGGCCGGCATTGCGAAGCTCGAGGTGTTCTTGCGCAAGGTCGGCACCGGGACCGGGCCCGGCGAGCTGGTGTTGTCGCTCGACACGGCCGTCGATGCCCCGGCGCCCCAGGGCCGGTACCTGCTGAATCTTGATTCGCGCAAATTCGCCAACGGCGACTACGAGCTGTTCGTCCAGGCCACCACGCCGTCGGGCCTGAAGAGCCACCCCAACTACGGCGACGAAACGCATCACTTCGACCTGAGCGTTCTCTCGGGTGCCTATTACCCGATGCCGATACGGATTCAGAACTGAGCCGTGATCGGGCATGAAACACACCTCGACCACCCTGGGCACGCCCTTTTTTTTGTCACGTCTGCAATCGATTCCACGACACGATGAAACCTCGAGCCACTCACCAGCTGCCCAGTGCGTCCGTCTGCCTGCTGTTGATGGCAAGCGTCGCGGCATGCGGTGGCAGTGAAGGTCCCGCACCAGCGCCTGCACCTGCGCCCGCTCCCGCTCCCGCTCCCGCTCCCACCGGCTCCGCAGGATGCGGCTTGCCCTCTGCTGCGTTCTGCGACACCTTCGATGCGCCATCCGTGAATCGTGGCCGTGCGGGAGAGCTCGATTCGACACGCTGGAGTGGAAGCCGGTTGGCTCCCTCGCTGAACAGCGGCGCCGGCGAAGCCACGCCCATCGGCCTCGCCACCCTCAGGCCCTGCCGGGCCGGGCTGCCCAACCAGGTTTTCCCTCCCTCGGACACCTTGGTCTGCGATGCCAACGGCGCTGTTGGCAGCCCTCACCTGATG
>NZ_JBFUGN010001324.1:0-1335 GCF_056402895.1 Rhizobacter sp. P3_B12
CTGCTGCACCGCGGCTTCGCCGTGCGTGACGCTGGCGACGATGTTCAGCGCCGGCCACAGCGCCTGCAGCTCGGCCTTCAGGTTCGCGGCGAGCAGCGGCTCGTCCTCGGCGATCAGCGCGGTGGCGTTCAGTCCGTTGGCGTTCATTCGGTCGGGCTCCAGGGCAATCGGACGGTGGCGAGCGTGCCGCCATCGGCGTCGTCCGCGGCGGCCAGCGTCAGCGAGGCGGCCTCGCCGTACAGCGTGGCCAGGCGCTGGCGCACCTGCTCCAGGCCGAAATGCGTGCCGTCGGCCGGTGCCGCGGAGAGGCCGGCGCCGGTGTTGCGCACGGTCAGCACGAGCGCGTCGCCGTCGCGCCGGGCGCTGACGACCAGCCGGCCGCCCTCGACGTGCGGCTCCAGCCCGTGCTTGATCGCGTTCTCGACCAGCGGCTGCAGCAACAGCGGCGGCATCGGCTGCGCGGCCAGCCCGGGCGGCAGGTCGAACGCGGGCTGCAGCCGGTCGCCCATGCGGACCTTCATCAGCTCGAGGTAGTCGCCGACCCGCGCGAACTCGGCCGACAGCGGATGCAGCGTCGCCCGCGAGGCCGACAGCGTCGCGCGCAGGAAAGCGATCAACTGGTCGAGCATGGTCTGCGCGCGCGGCGGGTCGAGCGCGATCAGCACGCGCAGGTTGGCCAGCGTGTTGAACAGCATGTGCGGCTCGAGCTGCGATTCGAGCAGCTTCAGCTGGGTCTCGGCCACGTCGCGCTGCGCGGCGGCCAGCTGGCGCAGCCGCATCTGGTCCTTGCCGCGGGCGTAGAAGAAGAACGAGATCGCCGCGCTGACCGCGATGCACATCAGCAGGTAGCTCAGCATCGCGCGCGGCGCCATGCGCCACATGTCGAGCAGCGGCCGGTCGTTCAGCGCATCGCCGATCGTGCTGCCGGCCAGGTAGCCGAGGAAGATCGCGCCGCCCTGCAGCGCGAACCGGCGCCAGCCTTCGGGCCAGCCGGTCTGCGGATTGATCTTCACGACCAGCCGCCCGAAATCCATCAGCGCCCAGATGCTCAGGCCGATTGCCTGCGAGTAGATCATCTGCACCTGCCACGGGCCGGACCGGTTCAGTGCCAGCACGAGGCCGATGAAGCTGTTGAAGCCGACGACCACCAGGCCGTGCTTCAGGAAATCGTGCGGCCGGATGGCGGTGTTGTCGGGCGGGGGCGGCATCGGCGGATTGTGCGGCAGGCGATTCGGGTTCAAGCTCAGGCCGGGCTGGCGGCACGGGCCACGCGCCACATCGCCAGGCCGCGGCTCAGGAACAGCCCGCTGAAGGCGCCGTAGACCAGCGCGACGA
>NZ_JBFUGN010001325.1:0-1334 GCF_056402895.1 Rhizobacter sp. P3_B12
GCCTCGGCACCTGCCGAGCCCGCCTCGGCGCCGCCCTCCGCGCCATCGCCGGCCACCGTCGCCGCGGCGGACCCCGCGGCCTCGGCCCCGGCCGCCTTCGAATGGCCTGGCTCGACCCGCCTCAACTACGTGCTGACCGGCAACTTCCGTGGCCACGTCGACGGCGAGGCGCAGGTCGAGTGGATCCGCGAAGGCAACCGCTACCAGGTGAACGTCGACGTGGTCATCGGGCTGTCGTTCGCGCCGACCGCGTCGCGCCGGCTGACGAGCGAGGGCCAGCTGACCGCCGACGGGCTGTACCCGACGCGCTACGACCAGCTGACGCACGTGATGCTGCGCGACGACCAGCGCGTCGCGATGCAGCTGCTGCCCGATGCGGTGGTGCTGGCCAACGGGCAGCGGCGCATCCGCTGGCCGGGCGTGCAGGACACCGCGAGCCAGTTCGTGCAGCTGACCTGGCTGTTCACGACGCAGCCGCAGAAGCTGCGCACCGGCGAGAGCGTCGAGATCCCGCTCGCGCTGCCGTTCCGTGTCGAGCCGTGGACCTACGACGTGCTGGAGGAGGAGACGCTGTACACCCCCTTCGGCGAGGTGCAGGCCTTCCGCGTGAAGCCGCGCCGCCAGCCGCGCGGCGGCGACCTGATCCCCGAGATGTGGATCGCGCCGAGCATGCGCTACCTGCCGCTGCGCATCCGCATCCACCAGGATGCCGACACCTGGGTCGACCTGATGATCCGCCGCAAGCCGGAGCTGGCGGCGTCGTGAGCGCGATCTGCCTACACTCGACCATCACCCCTCAGAAAACACCGAAGGAGACCCGATGAGCCACGAATGCATCCTCACCGACGTCCAGGGCAGCGGCCCGCTGCGCATCGGCGTCGTCACGCTGAACCGGCCGAAGCAGCTGAACGCGCTGAACGACACCCTGATGGACGAGCTGGGCGCGGCGCTGAAGGCCTTCGATGCCGACGAGGCGATCGGCTGCATGGTGGTCACCGGCAGCGAGAAGGCCTTCGCGGCCGGTGCCGACATCGGTGCGATGGCGGGCTGGAACTTCATGGACGTCTACAAGAGCGACTACATCACGCGCAACTGGGAGACCATCCGCAGCGTGCGCAAGCCGGTGATCGCCGCGGTGAGCGGCTTCGCACTGGGCGGCGGCTGCGAGCTCGCGATGATGTGCGACATCATCCTCGCGGCCGACACCGCGAAGTTCGGCCAGCCCGAGATCAAGCTCGGCATCATCCCCGGCGCCGGCGGCACGCAGCGGCTGCCGCGCGCGGTCGGCAAGGCGAAGGCGATGGACATGGTGCTGACCGGCCGCATGATGGACG
>NZ_JBFUGN010001326.1:0-1334 GCF_056402895.1 Rhizobacter sp. P3_B12
GGCCGGGCGGCAGCGCGTCGGCCAGCTTGCGCAGGCGCGCCGGCCCGTCGTCGTCGTCGCGCAGGCCCAGCCAGTGGTGCATCGCGTCGATCACCGCATGGAAGGCGCTGCTCGCGTGATCGGGCAGGCAGCGGCATTCGAACGAGCGCGCGCCGCGCGCCTTCAGGCCGTGGCGGAACTCGCGCACCAGCCGCGACTTGCCGATGCCGGCATCGCCGCGCAGCTGCACCACGCGCATGGCGCCGTCGTGCAGCGCGTCCCAGTGGCGCCCGAGCGCGGCGAGCTCGTCGTCGCGGCCGACGAAGGGGGTGAGCCGCGGCAGCGCGTCGAGCCGGTGCTCCTTGCGGTCGTGCAGCACGACGCCGGCGCGCTGGGCGCCCTCGATGCCCTTCAGCGCCAGCACGCCGTCCAGCGGCTGCACCGTGAAGCGGTGCTGCACCAGCGCGAGCGTCATGTCGGAGACCAGCACCGTGCCCGGCGCCGCCTTGCTCTGCAGCCGCGCGGCCAGGTGGATCGACACGCCGACCGGCTGGCCGGCCATCACCGAGACGCGCCCGGTGGCGATGCCGATGCGCACCTGCACCGGCGTCGACATGCCGGCCACCGACTGCACGATCGCGAGGCCCGCCGCCACCGCCTGCTCGGCACTGCGCTCGCTGGCGGCCGGGTAGCCGAAGTACGACATCACGCCGTCGTCGCCCTGCGGATCGTCGGCGACGCCGCCGTGGCGCTCGATCTGCGCGATGCAGCGCTGGTGGAATTCGGCCAGCAGGCTCGCATAGCGCTCGCTGCCCAGCCGGTGCAGCCAGCCGGTGGAATCGACGAAGTCGAACGACAGCGAGGTGACCTGGCGCGCATCGTTGCCGGCCGATGCGCGGGCGTCGGGCAGCACCAGCACCGCATCGCCATCGCCGTACAGCTGCAGCCACGGTGCACCGGGCCTGCCGCGCACGGCGCGCACCGCCTCGGCGATCGGCTGGGCCTGCGCAAGGCGCTCGCACAGCGCGCCGAACCAGCCGGCATCCTTGCCGTCAGGGCTGGCGTCGCCGGGCGGCACGACCAGCAGGCTCGCCCCGAGCACCGCCAGCTGCTGCGCGAGCGGTGCCAGCTGCAGCCCGGGCACCTGCCCGACGACGAAGAGCTTGGGCGGGCRCAGCCAGGTCACGCCGGCCAGCAGCTCGTGCGGCGCACCGCTGTCGAGGCGGATCACGTCGTGCCCGGCCAGCAGCCCGGCGATCGCATCGGCCGGCACGGCATCGCGCGCCAGCGAGGTCGACACGACGGCCGGGCTGTCGAGCGCCGGCAGCACCGGCCGGGTCGCCTCGGCGCGGCCG
>NZ_JBFUGN010001327.1:0-1334 GCF_056402895.1 Rhizobacter sp. P3_B12
CGACGCTGCTGTTCGGCCGCTTCATCAGCGCCGAGCGCAACGAGCCGCCCGACATCGACATCGACTTCGAGCACCAGCGCCGCGAAGAGGTCATCCAGTACATCTACGGCAAGTACGGGCGCCACCGCGCGGCGCTGACCGCGGTCGTCATCAGCTACCGGCCGCGCAGCGCGGTGCGCGACGTCGGCCGCGCGCTCGGCATCGACCTGCAGCGCATCGACGCCGTCTCGAAGAGCCAGCAGTGGTTCGACGGCCGCGGCATCAGCCGCGAGCGCCTGCGCGAGAACGGCTTCGATCCCGATTCGCTGGTGGTGCGGCAATGGGCCGAGCTGACCGGCATGCTGGTGGGCTTTCCGCGCCACCTGAGCCAGCACCCGGGCGGCTTCGTGATCGCGCGCGACCAGATCGAGCAGCTGGTGCCGGTCGAGAACGCCGCGATGGACAAGCGCAGCGTCGTGCAGTGGGACAAGGACGACCTCGACGCGCTCGGGCTCATCAAGGTCGACATCCTCGCGCTCGGCATGCTCAGCGCGCTGCGCCGCGCGCTGGAGTTCATCGGCCACAAGCGGGGCCGTGAGTTCCGCATGCAGGACATCGCCGAAGGCGACACGCCCACCTACGACATGATCTGCCAGGCCGACACCGTCGGCGTGTTCCAGATCGAGAGCCGCGCACAGATGAGCATGCTGCCGCGCCTGCGGCCGCGAAAGTACTACGACCTGGTGGTCGAGGTCGCGATCGTGCGGCCCGGCCCGATCCAGGGCGGCATGGTCCACCCCTATCTCAAGAACCGCAACCTGCCGATCGAGGAGATCGATTGCCCCAAGCCGCTCTGGCCCGCGCTGGAACGCACGAAGGGCGTGCCGATCTTCCAGGAGCAGGTGATGCAGATCGCGATGCTGGCCGCCGACTTCACGCAGGGCGAGGCCGACCAGCTGCGCCGCGCGATGGCCGCGTGGAAGCGCAAGGGCGGGCTCGGGCCGTTCCACGAGCGGCTGGTCGGCCGCATGGTCGCCAACGGCTACGCGCTCGAGTACGCCGAGCGCATCTTCAAGCAGATGGAGGGCTTCGGCGAATACGGCTTCCCGGAGAGCCATGCGGCCGGCTTCGCGCTGCTCGCCTACAACAGCAGCTGGATCAAGTGCCACCACCCCGATGCGTTTCTCGCGGCCTTGCTGAACAGCCAGCCGATGGGGTTCTACGCACCGGCGCAGCTGGTGCGCGATGCGCGCGAGCACGGCGTCGAGGTGCGGCCGGTCGACGTGGCGTGCAGCGACTGGGAGTGCACGCTGGAATGGTCGCTGAAATGGTCGCCGGAGGGGCCTCTCGACGAG
>NZ_JBFUGN010001328.1:0-1332 GCF_056402895.1 Rhizobacter sp. P3_B12
GCCTGCATCGAGATGCTCAACAGCGCCAACATGAGCTTCGCGCTGTGCCCGCTGCTGACCGATGGCGCGATCGAGGCGCTGCTCACCGCCGGCACGCCGGAGCAGCAGGCGCTGTACCTGCCGAAGATGATCTCCGGCGAGTGGACCGGCACGATGAACCTGACCGAGCCGCAGGCCGGCTCCGACCTCGCGCTGGTGCGCACGCGCGCCGAGCCGCAGCCCGACGGCAGCTACAGGATCTTCGGCACCAAGATCTTCATCACCTACGGCGAGCACGACATGGCGGGCAACATCGTCCACCTGGTGCTGGCCCGCGTGGTCGGTGCGCCCGAGGGCGTGAAGGGCATCAGCCTGTTCCTGGTGCCGAAGTTCATCGTGAACGCCGACGGCTCGCTCGGCGCGCGCAACGATGCGCACTGCGTGAGCATCGAGCACAAGCTGGGCATCAAGGCCAGCCCGACCGCGGTGCTGCAGTTCGGTGACCATGGGGGGGCCGTCGGGCAACTCATCGGGCAGGAGAACCGCGGCCTCGAGTACATGTTCATCATGATGAACGCGGCCCGCTATGCGGTGGGCATGCAGGGCATCGCGGTGGCCGAGCGGGCCTACCAGAAGGCGGTGGCCTATGCGAAGGACCGCGTGCAGTCGCGCCCGGTCGACGGCTCGGTGGCCGGCAGCGCGAGCATCATCCACCACCCCGACGTGCGCCGCATGCTGATGACGATGCGCGCGCTGACCGAAGGCTGCCGCGCGATGGCGCTGACGGCCGCGGCCGCCTACGACGCGGCGCACGCCCACCCCGATGCCGAGGTGCGCCGGCAGAACCAGGCCTTCTACGAGTTCATGGTGCCGCTGGTGAAGGGTTACAGCACCGAGATGAGCCTGGAGGTGACGAGCCTGGGCGTGCAGGTGCATGGCGGCATGGGCTTCATCGAGGAGACCGGCGCGGCGCAGTACTACCGCGACGCGAAGATCCTGACCATCTACGAAGGCACGACCGCGATCCAGGCCAACGACCTGGTCGGCCGCAAGACGGCGCGCGACGGCGGCCAGACCGCGAAGGCGATCGCCGTGCAGATCGAGAAGACCGAGGCCGAACTCGACAAGCGCGACAGCCTGGCCGCGCGCGCGGTGCTGAAGCGGCTGGCCGCGGCGCGCGAGGCCTTCGTGCAGGTGGTCGAGTTCGTGGCCGGCTCGACCAAGGCGCATCCGAACGCGGTGTTCGCCGGCTCGGTGCCATACCTGATGCTGGCCGGCAACCTGATGGCCGGCTGGCAGCTGGCGCGTGCGCTGCTGGTGGCCGAGACGCAGCTGGCGGCCGGTGAGGGTGAC
>NZ_JBFUGN010001329.1:0-1330 GCF_056402895.1 Rhizobacter sp. P3_B12
GGCCGGTGGTCCTGCACCGGCAGCACGCGCTGCACCCGCTCGCGGCCGAGCCGCGCCTGCAGCCGCTCGAGCAGGCGCGTGAGCCCTTCGTGCTCGCTGCGCGGGGTCGGGAACAGCTCGGCATTCGGCGGCGGCTGGCGCGCGATGTCGCTGGCGCGCAGCACGAGCTCCAGCGTCGGCGCCGGCAAGGCCAGCTGCGACAACCGCTCGCGCAGCAGCGCCATCAGGTGCTTCGCATCGCGCGACGGCTCGGCCAGCGCGATCTCCAGCGTCGTGTGCTGCGGCGTCCGGTCATCGCGCCGCCAGCGCGGCTCGTGCTTCATCTGCAGGCTGAAGCGGCGCACGAAGGCATGCTGCGCCGCGAGCCACGCCACCAGCCGCGACAGCAGCACCTGCACGCCGTGCATCACCTGCTCGGTGGTGTCGGCCCGTGCGAACAACTCGAGCGCGCTGTCGAAACTCGCCGGCAGCGCGATCGAGGTGCGTGGATCGGGGCGCCGGCCGAGCGCGCCATCGAGCTCGGCCAGCAGCGCCTCGCCGAAGCGCCGCGCCAGCCCGGCGCGCGGCAGGCTGCGCAGGTCGCCCAATGTGTTCAGGCCCATGCCCTGCAGCGCCTCCCAGTGCTCGCGGCCCGGGCCGAGCAGCCAGACCGGCGCGGCATCGAGCGCGCGCTGCAGCGCCCCGGCATCGGCGCAGTGCAGGCCGTCGGCATGGCGCGCCAGCAGCGCCGAGCCCTGCGCCGTCGGCGTGCTGACGCAGTGCAGCGCATGGCCGAGCGGCTGCAGCGCCTCGCGCAGCCGCTGCAGCAGCGCGTCGCGCCCGCCGAAATAGCGCAGGCTGGCCTCGACCTCCAGCAGCACGCCCTGCGGCGGGCTGAAGCTGACTGCCGGCGTGAACGCCAGCGCCGCATGCGCCACGCTCGTGAGCGCCTGCCGGTCGCGCAGCGCATCGGCCTGGCCGATCAGCAGCTGCGGCGCGAGCGCCAGCGCGGTCGCCCGCTTCAGCCCCGGCTTGACGCCCAGCGCCTGCGCGCCCGCATTGGCATGGGCAATGCGGTGCGCCTCGACCAGCGCGACGGGCGGCTCGCTGCCATCGCTGACCGCCGGGAGCGTCGCCAGGAAGGATTCCAGCGACAGCAGCGGCAGGTGAAGACCGATCCAGAGCATCGCGTGCCCATGGGAGATCAGGCGAGGTTGACGAAGGTCGCCGCGCGCAGCGGCGGCACGGCGGCCGCGGCCTGGACCGTCTGCGCCGCCAGCTCGCGCGCCTTGCGCGTGGCGCTGGCGGACAGCACCGGCGGCAGCTCGAGCCGCAGTTCATGGGCGAGCGG
>NZ_JBFUGN010001330.1:0-1329 GCF_056402895.1 Rhizobacter sp. P3_B12
CCCACGCCCAGGTGGCGCAGGCCCGGGCGCAGCTGGCCCAGGCGGCGGCCGATGCGCGGCGCCAGGACGAACTCTCGGCCAGCGGCATGACGACGAAGCAGGGCGCCGAGCAGGCCCGCACCGCGCTGGCCAGCGCCACCGCGATGCTCGAGGCGCGCCAGCGCGAATCCGACGCGGCGCGCGCCCAGGTAGCGCAGGCCCAGGTCAACTTCGACTACACGACGGTGCGGGCGCCGTTCGCCGGCATCATCACCGTGAAGGCCGCGCAGGTCGGCGAGATCGTCTCGCCGCTGTCGGCCGGCGGCGGCTTCACGCGCACCGGCGTCGGCACCATCGTCGACATGAATTCGCTCGAGGTCGATGTCGACGTCAGCGAGGCCTACATCGGCCAGGTGAAACCGGGCATGCCGGTCGAGGCGGTGCTCGATGCCTACCCCGACTGGCGCGTGCCGGCCCACGTGATCGCGATCGTGCCGTCGGCCGATCGCGGCAAGGCGACAGTCAAGGTGCGTGTCGGCTTCGAACAGAAAGACGCCCGCATGGTGCCCGACATGGGCGTGCGCGTGTCCTTCCTCAGCGCGAAGCCGGCCGCAGCCGCCGATGGCGCGCCGCCGCCCGTGCCCAAGGGCGTGCTGGTGCCGCCGCAGGCGCTGGTGCAGCGCGACGGCGGCACGGTGGTGTTCGTCGTCGCCGACGGCCGCGCGCAGCAGCGCAGCGTGAAGCCGGCGGCGGGCGACATCGGCGGCCAGAAGCTGCTGCCCGACGCTGTCAAGGCCGGCGAGCGCGTCGTCGTGTCGCCGCCGGATGCGCTGAAGGACGGTGCGGCCGTGCGGGCCGACGACACCGAGTGACCTGCATTTCAACAAGACGGAACCCACAGGAGAACCCATGGCCCAGCTGATCGAGATCCGCGACCTGTCGAAGGTGTACGAGCGTGGCCGCCAGAAGGTCGAGGTGCTGCACCACATCCACCTCGATGTCGACCAGGGCGACTTCGTCGCGCTGATGGGCCCGTCGGGCTCGGGCAAGACGACGCTGCTGAACCTGATCGGCGGGCTCGATGCGCCGACCGGCGGCAGCATCAGYGTCGGCGGCCAGCGCATCGACCAGCTGAAATCGGCGGCGCTCGCGAAATGGCGGGCCTCGCGGGTCGGCTTCGTGTTCCAGTTCTACAACCTGATGCCGATGCTGTCGGCGCAGCGCAACGTCGAGCTGCCGCTGCTGCTGACCAAGCTGTCGGCCGCCGAGCGCAAGAAGCGCGCGGCGATCGCGCTGCAGCTGGTGGGCCTGGCCGACCGCGCGTCGCACAAGCCGACCGAGCTGTCCGGT
>NZ_JBFUGN010001331.1:0-1325 GCF_056402895.1 Rhizobacter sp. P3_B12
GCGTGGATCAGCGCATGCACCGCGTGCATCAGCATGTAGGTGGCCAGCCGGAGATCCTCGACGACGATGTCGGCACGGTGCGCTTCCAGCAGCCCGCGCAGGCGCCGCTCGATCTCGTCGACCGATTCGTCCTCGCCGGGAAACTGGTGCAGGCCGAGCACCTGCTTCTCGAGCACGCGGTGCAGGTCGGTGTCGAGCTGGTGCGCCTTCACCGCCGATTCGATCACCCCGGCCAGCGCCTCCGGCAGCGACGAGCCGCGGTGCTGCAGCAGCGCGGCATCGAGCAGCGCGCTCATCTGCCGGCCGTGCCGGTCATGCAGCGCGGCGATCAGCGAATCCTTGTTCGGGAAGTACTGATACAGCGAGCCGACGCTGACGCCGGCCACCTCGGCCACCGCGTTCGTCGTGGTCGCGGCATAGCCGCGCTGCACCAGAACGCGAGCCGCGGCATCGAGGATCGCGTCGACGGTGGCCCGCGAGCGCGCCTGGCGCGGCGCCTTGCGGGGCGTGAGAGGGGTGCTGGGCGAGGCGGTCTGCGGTGTGGACATCGGCTTCCGGAGTGCGGGTTCTGAAATGCGAGTTTCAAATACGAATAAAAACTCGCATAGTGTCGGCAAGGCGCTTCGTTGCGTCAACTCACCTCCCACCTTCACCATGTCAAGAACGCACACTTTCTTCATGCTGTTGCAGGCCACCTCCCACTGGCGATCGCTCGATGCCGCGCGGCGCGCGGCGTTCCGCGAACGCGTGCTGGTGCTGGTGTTCGAGAACTTCCCGTCGCTGCGCCTGCGGCAGTTCGAGACCTGCGAATCGCGCTGGGACACCCAGTGCGCCGAGGTCGCGGTCTGGGAGACCCCCGACCTCGACGAGTACCACGCCGCGGTCGAGGCGCTGCACGGATGCGAGTACTTCGGCCTGCCGTACTTCGAGGTCATCAACGTGATCCCGACGCACGGAGAGTGCTGGCGAGAGGACGATTTCGCGGTGTCCCAGTCGTGCGCGCTGTGAGCACCGGCGGCGGCGCCAGGTGATCGAGCGCCCGCCGCACCGTGTCGAGCGGGCTCGCGGCGGCCTGGCCGATCGGCGCGGCGAGGTCCCAGTGCACGATCTTCAGCCACATCGCCGCCCGCAGCGACTCGCCGGTGGCGAGCCAGCCTTCGTCGAGGCAGCCATTGAGCATGCGCTTGCCGGCCTCGAACAGGTCGGCCGGCTCGAAGCGGCCGCGCGCATGGTGCAGGCAGACCGCGTAGGCGAACTCGCGCGGGCGCGGCAGGCGGGTCAGCACCGCATGCGCCGGCGCCGAGGCGCGCAGCGCCAGCTGGCTC
>NZ_JBFUGN010001332.1:0-2214 GCF_056402895.1 Rhizobacter sp. P3_B12
GCCTGGGTGAGCCACGGGTAGGCCGGCATGTTCGACTCCGGCACCACGTCGCGCGGGTTGATCAGGTGCACCCGGTGCCACTCGTCGCTGTACTTGCCGCCCACGCGATGCAGGTCCGGGCCGGTGCGCTTGCTGCCCCACTGGAACGGATGGTCGTAGACGAACTCGCCGGCCGTCGAGTAGTGGCCGTAGCGCAGCGTCTCGGCGCGGAACGGGCGGATCATCTGCGAGTGGCAGTTGTAGCAACCCTCGCGGATGTAGACGTCGCGCCCGGCCAGCTGCAGCGCGGTGTAGGGCGCGAGGCCCGGCGCCGCCTGCGTGGTGGAGCGCTGGAAGAACAGCGGCACGATCTCCACCAGGCCGCCGACGGCGATCACCAGCAGGATCAGCACGATCATCAGGAAGTTGTTGGTCTCGATCTTCTCGTGCGAGAAGCCGGGGGTGTTGGTGTCGTTTGCATTGGCCATGTGGTGTGTCCTCGGTGGCTCAGGCGGGGGCCGGCTGCAGCGCAGCGACCTGACCCGGCACGGGCAGCGGCCGGTAGCGGCCGGCGGTGGCCGTCTTCACGACGTTCCAGCCCATGATCAGCATGCCGGCCAGGTACAGCAGCCCGCCCGCCAGGCGCACCACGTAGAAGGGGAAGGTCGCCTTCACGCTCTCGACGAAGCTGTAGACCAGCGTGCCGTCGGGG
This sequence comes from Rhizobacter sp. P3_B12, assembly GCF_056402895.1. Taxonomy (NCBI): domain Bacteria; kingdom Pseudomonadati; phylum Pseudomonadota; class Betaproteobacteria; order Burkholderiales; family Sphaerotilaceae; genus Rhizobacter; species Rhizobacter sp. P3_B12. Next base: position 692 of record NZ_JBFUGN010001332.1, read on the forward strand.
TTGACCGCGCGCCACATCAGGCCCTGCATCACGCCGGCGATCCACATCGCGGCGATGTACAGCACGATGCCGACCGTCGCGATCCAGAAGTGCAGCTCGATCGCCCGGGTGCTGTACATCGTCGTGCGGCCGAACATGCGCGGCACCAGGAAGTACAGCGTGCCCATCGACACCAGGCCGACCCAGCCGAGCGCGCCGGAATGCACGTGGCCGATGGTCCAGTCGGTGTAGTGGCTGAGCGCGTTGACCGTCTTGATCGACATCATCGGCCCTTCGAAGGTGCTCATGCCGTAGAACGACAGCGAGACGATGAGGAACTTCAGGATCGGGTCGTCGCGCAGTTTGTGCCACGCCCCCGAGAGCGTCATGATCCCGTTGATCATCCCGCCCCAGCTCGGCGCGAGCAGCACCAGCGAGAACAGCATGCCCACGCTCTGCGCCCAGTCGGGCAGCGCGGTGTAGTGCAGGTGGTGCGGGCCCGCCCACATGTACGTGAAGATCAGCGCCCAGAAGTGCACGATCGACAGCCGGTACGAGTACACCGGCCGCTCGGCCTGCTTCGGGATGAAGTAATACATCATCCCGAGGAAGCCGGCCGTCAGGAAGAAGCCGACCGCGTTGTGGCGCGCCGAAGAACCAGTTCGCGACGTAGATGTGGCGCACCTTGCGCACCGCGATCGTGCCGAAGAACACCACCGCGTACGACACCCACACGATGGCGATCAGGATGTCGATCGGCCACTCGAGCTCGGCGTACTCCTTGCCCTGCGTGATGCCCAGCGGCAGCGTGATGGCGGCTGCGACGATCACCGCCTGCCAGCCCCAGAACGTGAAGGCCGCGAGCTTCGGCATGAAGAGCCGCGCCTGCGAGGTGCGCTGCACCACGTAGTAGCTGCTGGCGAACAGCGCGCAGCCGCCGAACGCGAAGATCACCGCGTTGGTGTGCAGCGGCCGCAGGCGGCCGTAGCTGAGCCAGGAGATGCCCAGGTTCAGCTCGGGCCAGGTCAGCTCGGCTGCGATGAACACGCCGACCAGCATCCCCACCACGCCCCACAGCACCGCCGCGAGCGAGAACCAGCGCACGCTCCAGTCACTGAAGACGGGCTGCGCGGCCGCAGATTCGTTCGACATAGGTCGCCTCTTCTTTCACCATGATTGCTCTACGGTGATTCTTGGAGCGACGCGCCGGCGGCGGCTTGATGCTGATCAAGGGCGATGTCGTCGGTGTGCAGAATCCGCAGCCCCTCGTCGTCGAGGTCGTCGAATTGGCCACGGTTCAGCGCCCAGCCGAACACGCCGAGCAGCGCGAGCACCAGCAGGGCCGACATCGGGATCAGGAGATAGAGGATGTTCATCGTCGAGCTTCAGCGCGCCAGGCGCAGGGAATTGGCGATGACGAACAGCGAGCTGAGTGCCATGCCGAGGCCGGCGGCCCACGGCGGCAGGAAGCCGGCCAGCGCGAGCGGGATGCAGGCAGCGTTGTAGAGCGCCGACCACGCGAGGTTCTGCCGCACCACGCGCAC
>NZ_JBFUGN010001333.1:0-1314 GCF_056402895.1 Rhizobacter sp. P3_B12
GCGCACCATCGAGCTGTCCGCGCAGGATTTCCTGCGGCTGGGGTCGCACGAGCTGCTGGTGGGCGGCAGCGTGAACACCGACTCGATCTCCGCGCGCGCGGCGGCACTCGATGCCGTCGCCGTGCCGACCGACACCGACCGGCTGCAGGCGTTCGTCCAGGATGAATGGCGCTTTGCCGAGAACCGCGGCTCGGTGGTGCTCGGCGCCCAGGCGCAACGGGTGTTCCGCGCCGGCTTCGTCGACAACCTGTACGCGACCACGCTGCGCCTGCGCTGGGCGGCCACGCCGGACCTGTCGCTGTGGGGCAGCCTGTCGCACTCGGAAACGCTGGCCAACGGCACCCAGGACCTGCGGATCCCGTCGATCGAGGCCGGCCTGCGCTGGAAGGCCAGCCGCGAGCTCCAGGTCAACGCGGCGGTGTACGAGCAGCGCTTCGGCAGCTACCCGGTGCCGGTCACGACCCCGGTCACCCCGACCACGCCGCTGATGGACACGCGGCTGCGTGTGCGCGGCTTCGAGGCCGATGCGCGCTGGCAACCGAGCCCGCAGTGGAGCATCGACGGCTCGATCGACCTGGTGCGCGCGGAGTTCTCGTTCGACAGCGCGGCCCGCTCGCCGCTGGCCACCGAGGTGAACTACTTCGGCACGCAACCGCGCAATGCATTCAAGGCCCGCATGACGTACCAGATCGACGACCGCCGTTCGTTCGAAGCCGGGCTGAGGGCGCGCCCCACGCTCGCCGCCAGCCAGGTGCCCTCGCCCGGGCGCGGCGTGATCGACCTGGCATACCGCCACCGGCTCTCGAAAGGCGTCGAGTTCGGCACCGCGTTGAAGCAGGCCAACCACGACACCGTGGAGGGGTTCAGGCGCCCGAGCATTCCGTTCTCGTACCTCGAACGGCGCACGCTCGCGATGTGGATGTCCTGGGGGGTCTGAGGCACGCGGCGGCGCATTCGGCGCTTCACGGCCCTTGCCGCGGGGTTGATCCGGATCAAGTCGCCACCGCGCCGAAGGCAGGAAACTGCCGCCGGTGACCCTGGCACCCACCTCTGCGGCGACTCCCTCCACGCAACGCGCCGGCCTGCAGCTCGCCGGCCTGCAATGCGGCGCCTGCGCCGGGCTGATCGAGCAGGCGGTGCACGCGGTCGACGGTGCCGGCGCGTGCTGCGTGAATGCCGCGACACACGCCGCGAGCGTCGCGTGGGATCCGGCGCGCACCACGCTCGATGCGCTGGTCGGCGCGATCCGCCGCGCCGGCTACGACGCCGCGCCCGACACGCCCGCCTCCGCCCGCGCGCTGCGCCGGCGCGAAT
>NZ_JBFUGN010001334.1:0-1312 GCF_056402895.1 Rhizobacter sp. P3_B12
GACCAAGGGTGGCTCAAAAGGAGCGCAGCAATCTAGAAGAGTGAGGGAAAGATGGAGAAGCGAGCATTTCGTCGCGAAGAGAGCTTCGCCGCCGAGCGCGTCACGCGCGATTTGGTGAAGCCGTTTCTTGAGTCGAAGGGATACACACAGGTCGAAGACCGACGCGTGAAGCATGGCAGCAGTCAATCCCAACACGTCTCAGCGCTCGATGAAGACCACAAACCGGTAAGGCTCCTGAATCGCCCCGGGTTTTGAGGAGGCTCCAACCCTTGAGAAGATGGAGCCATGAACAAGTCGAACAAGTTCTCACCTGAGGTCTGCGAGCGCGCGGTGCGCTTGGTGCAGGAACATCGTGGGGAGTACCCATCGCTGTGGCTGGCGGTGGAGTCGATCGCGCCGAAGATCGGCTGCGTGCCGCAGACGCTGCTGACGTGGGTCAAGCGCCAGGAGATCGATGCCGGCGTGCGCGAGGGCGTGACGACGTCCGAGGCGCAGCGGGTCAAGGAGCTCGAGCGCGAGGTCAAGGAACTGCGTCGGGCCAACGAGATCCTCAAGGTGGCCAGCGCGTTTTTCGCCCAGGCGGAGCTCGACCGCCGATTCAAGTCCTGAGGGACTTGATAGACAAGCACCGTGACACATTCGGGGTCGAGCCGATCTGCAAGGTTCTGCAGATTTCCCCGTCTGGATATCGACGGTATGCGGCACTTCGGCGCAACCCGCAGGAGCGCTGCGCACGCGCCCAACGTGACGACGTTCTGGCCCCTCGGATCGAGCGCGTCTGGCAGGCCAACATGCAGGTCTACGGGGCTGACAAGGTCTGGCGCCAGCTGGCGCGCGAAGGCACGGCAGCGGCGCGCTGCACAGTGGAGCGGCTGATGCGTCGGCTGGGACTGCGCGGCGTGATGCGAGGCAAGATCGTGCGAACGACGATCAGCGACAGCAAGGCGCCATGCCCGCTGGACAAGGTCAACCGCCAGTTCCGCGCGGAGCGGCCGAACCAGCTCTGGGTCTCGGACTTCACCTACGTGTCGACGTGGCAGGGCTGGCAGTACGTGGCCTTCGTCATTGACGTCTTCGCCAGGCGCATCGTCGGCTGGCGCGTCAGCAGTTCGATGCGAACGGACTTCGTCCTCGATGCCCTGGAGCAGGCGTTGTACGCGCGGCAACCCGAACGGGATCGCAGCCTGGTGATTCACTCCGACCGCGGGTCGCAGTACGTGTCTATCCGCTACAGCGAGCGCCTTGCAGAGGCCGGCGTTGAGCCGTCGGTGGGCAGCAAGGGCGACAGCTACGACAACGCCCTGGCCGAGAC
>NZ_JBFUGN010001335.1:0-1310 GCF_056402895.1 Rhizobacter sp. P3_B12
GCCTGGGCCCGGCGCCCGGGCTGGGAGGTTCGGGCCCTGGGCCGCGAGACGGCGCCGGGGCTGCCCGGGTTCGACGGCCTGTCGCACTACAAGCTGGCCCGCGCCCCGCACGCGCAGCAGCACGGCTACCTGCGGCAGATGGAGTCGGCCACGCTGCACGGCCAGGCGGCGGCGCGCGCGATGCTGAAGCTGCGCGAGCAGGGCTTCCGGCCCGACGTGATCCTCGCGCACCCGGGCTGGGGCGAGACGCTGTATGCGAAGGACGTGTTCCCCGATGCGCGCCTCGTGCACCTGTGCGAGTGGTACTACAACGCCGAGGGCCAGGACCTGGGCTTTGACCCCGAGTTCCCGATCAGCTTCGACGACCGCGCGCGCATCCGCACCTGGAATGCGCTGCACACGCTGAACCTGACGAACTGCGATGCCGCGGTCAGCCCGACGCACTGGCAGCGCAGCCGGCATCCGGAGATCTTCCTGCCGAAGATCGGCGTGCAGCACGAGGGCATCGACATCGACGGCCTCGCACCCGATGCGCAGGCGGCGATCCGCACGCGCAGCGGCGTGGTGCTGAAGGCGGGTGATCCGGTCGTCACCTACGTGGCGCGCAACCTCGAGCCGTACCGCGGCTTCCACGTCTTCATGCGGGCGCTGGAGCGGCTGCAGCAGCAGAACAGGCAGTGCCACGCGATCATCGTCGGCGGCGACGGCGTGAGCTACGGCAAGCGCGTGCGCGATGCGACGAACTGGCGCGAGAAGATGCTGCAGGAGGTGAAGCTCGACCCCGAGCGCACGCACTTCACCGGCAAGCTGCCGCGCGCGCAGTACCTGAAGGTGCTGCAGGTGTCGGCGGCGCACGTGTACCTCACGTACCCGTTCGTGCTGAGCTGGTCGCTGCTGGAGGCGATGGCCTGCGGCGCGGCGGTCATCGGCTCCGACACGGCGCCGGTGCGCGAGGCCGTCACCGACGGCGAGACGGGCGCGCTGGTGCCGTTCTTCGACGTGGCACGCATCGCCGAGGCCACGGCCGGCGCGCTCGAAGGCGGCAGTGCCTGGACCGCACGCCGGCTGGCGGCGCGCCAGCTCGCGCAGCGCTATTCGATGCAGGCAGGCCTCGTCGGCTACGACGCCTTGCTGAGCGCGTCATCCCCCAAAGTGGGGGCGCCGGTTTCATGAGAAATCGGCCCCGCGCTGGCTAGACTGCAGCACACAAGAACGGGAGTGAGCCTCGATGTTGAGGACGAAGGGAGGGGCGCCGCAAGCGGTGCCGCCACAGCAACTGCTGTGGGCATTGGGATCGATCTGTTCCCTGC
>NZ_JBFUGN010001336.1:0-1307 GCF_056402895.1 Rhizobacter sp. P3_B12
GCTCGCCGGCCTGCAGGCGCAGCAGACGCAGGCGCTGATGCAGCTCGGCGGGCCCGACTTCAGCGGCGGCGCCGCGCCGATGGCGATGCCACGCAGCGCGCTCGCCTCGCGCGCCGCCGCCTCGGCGCTGGCCGACGAGCTGAAGCGCCGCATCGCCGCCGGCCAGGTGGTCGGCGACGAGCCGCAGCGCCAGGCCGCGCAACTCGGGCGCGACACGCTCGCGCTCGCGCTGCTCGATGTGCTGGCCCGCGAGGAGGCGGTGAAGGACGCCGCGCTGCGCTACGGCCGCCAGCTGCAGGCGCAACTGCTGCAGACCGGCGCCGAGATGCGCCGCCTGGCCGACGCGGTGGAACGGGCGCCCGGCCATGCGGCGCTCTGAGCGCGCGGCGCTCGGCATCGTCGGCGCGCTGCTGCTCGCCGGCTGGGCGCTGCCGGCGCATGCCGCGTCGCTGCCGGCGCTGCACGAGGTGTTCCTGGTGTTCGACAGCGTCACCGAGCAGATCACGCAGAAGATCGGCGACGCGCTCGGCACGCACGAGATCGAGATGGTCGTCAACGTGCTGTTCTCGGCGCTCGCGCTCGGGCTGTTCGTCTGGAAGTTCAGCGGCTACGCGCTGCGCGGCTTCGACCTGCTCGACATGATGGCGCTGATGATGACGCTGTTCTTCGTCTACCTGATCCTGAGCGCGTACAAGGCGATCTTCCCGGCCATCTTCGGCGCCGGGCGCTACGTGTCCGACGTGCTCGGCGCCGGCATCTCGGGGCGCGATCCGAAAGTGAGCCTGGCCGAGAACATCTTCGGCATGGTGGTGCAGGTCGACTTCCATTCGTCGTGCGACCTGTTCGACTGCCTCGGGCCCGGGATCATGTCGTGGATCGCCGCGATCTTCGCGTACATCATCGTGATCGCGCTCGGCATCGTCGCCACGCTGGTCGAGCTGTGGACGCTGTGGGGCTTCCAGATCGCCTACGCGATCGGCTGGCTGACGGTGCCCTTCCTGCTGTTCGAACGGCTGTCGTTCCTGTTCGACGGCTGGCTGAAGTTCTTCTTCGGCATGGTGGTCTACGTGATGGTCGCCAAGGTCAACCTCGCGCTGGTGCTGCTTGGCCTGGAGATCATGTTCGGCATCGCGCACGGCGGCGGCATCCCCGCCACGCAGACGGTCGACGTCGACGGCTTCTTCTCGATCGTCGGCATGCTGGTGTTCCTCGCGGTCGGCATCGCGACGCTGTACAGCACCGGCCGCTTCGCGTCGGCCATCGTGCAGAACGCGGCCGGCGGCGGCGTCGGCGAAGTGGTGCAGCGG
>NZ_JBFUGN010001337.1:0-1306 GCF_056402895.1 Rhizobacter sp. P3_B12
CTCAATCCCTGGTCTCGCACCATGCGAACCACTTGCAGCTTGAACGCCGCATCAAATGCCCGGCGGGCTCTCTTCTTCTCGGTCATGCTCTTCTCGTCCTCTGCGGGAAAATCTCCCATCGAGGTGTCCATCAGAATTGGACCACGTCAGGAGTCTAAGAGTGCTTTCTGAACCGGCCGGTTTCCGTCGCGTAGGTCCAGTAGGTGAAAGACGCTCAGATAGGGCTGTTCCGCCAGTGAGAGCGACTCCTCAAGCTGAGGCAAAGCAATGGCGTGAAGCCTCCGCATCGCGGCGAAGTTCTCAGGTAGAGTGCGGGCCGCCGAATCCTCGCCGCGGGCACTGAACCCCGCGCGCTTGAAGTAGGTTCCTCGAATGAGTCGCACCGCATAGGACTTTGGCTGAGCTGCCTGCCACTCGTCGAGCCTGAGCAGATCTCGTTCGGTAAGCTCATAGAACGAGCGATAGATCTGCCGGAGCGCGAACTCTGACTCATGTCCGGCCGTGAAGCGCTTCTGGAACGCGACGGTCTGTGCCTCCAAGCGGCTGAAGTTTCCTTGCCTCAGCAGATCTAGCCATGTTTGCTCCACCTGCGCATTCGTCGTCGTAAAGACGAACACTAGAGTAAGTGCCAAGAGCCGCAGGGTATGTTTGATCATCATCGACGCCACAGAGGAACCTAACGTTGAGATGAGAGGCGGCGCCCGGCTTGCCGTGTGACGTCCTCTCGATTGAAGGGCTAAATGTCCGTCGGTAGAACAGAATCATTTGACTATTTGATTGGAAGTCTATCGAGCCGATATGGTTGCCAAATCTGATGAAGAACTTTGCATGCGTTGTGATGTTCGACCCAGCTTTACAGCCAGCCGCCCGTAGGCAACCTTGGGGCGGCCCGTAGTCACGTCGAGATATTGTCTCGGCGGCGCATCCCGCGACTACCAGTGCAATCCAGCTGATGACCAGAGCACCGGGCAACGGTTGCGCGATGAATCTCATGTCGCTTCTCCGTGCCGCCGGTTGGTCAACTGTGGTGCGGCTGTAGGCCATTCGAACACGGGCGCGAGCCACCGCAATCGTGGCGCAGCCGCCGTCGGCTATGGCGACTACTCTTTCGACCTCCAGGCGGTCCGAAAGGAGCCCCCTGGCGGAAGGCAGCCAATGGCCGAGGCTGTGTGAAAACTCAAGACTCGAAGCATTTTGGGGGTCTTCTCACCCCTACCTGAATGTCGATCGTCGAATACAGAGCGATCTGGGAGGTCGATTTCGATGGCGACCTTCAACGCGGCGAGTTTTCACACAGCCTCGGCCG
>NZ_JBFUGN010001338.1:0-1305 GCF_056402895.1 Rhizobacter sp. P3_B12
GGGCCGGGCTGTCGGCGGGGGCGCTGGCCTGGCTCACCGCGCGCGAGTGGCCGGGCAACGTGCGCGAGCTGAAAGCGGTGGTCGAATCGGCCGGGGCCTTGCTGCTGCCGGACCAGCGCGAGGTCGATGCCGACCTGCTGCGGCTGGCCAGCGGCGACCCGGCCGAGGTGGCGAGCGCTTCGCACGTGCCGCCGGGCGGAGATGCGGCCGGCCCGCTGGACGCGGCGCTGACCGAGCTGGAACTGCGCCTGGTGCGCGACGCGATGACGGCGGTGGGCGGCAACCAGTCGGAGGCGGCGCGGCGGCTCGGGATCTCGCGCGTGGGCCTGATCAAGAAGCTGACGCGGCTCGGCTTGCGCTGAACGGGGAAGTGAGCCACGCACCGAGGGCGGTGGCGACGGCGTGGCGGCGCGCATCCCCCGTTTGGGAAATCGTTGCCACTGTCATCTGCCGGTGTTGCAATCAACGGCCGTCGCCCACGATCACGCTCTCCGTGATCGGCAGCCCCGGCACTCAACCCACAGGAAGGATCAACAAGATGAGCTCCCACACCCAAGGCAACAACACCATCACCACGAAGGACGGCGTCCAGATCTTCTACAAGGATTGGGGCACCGGCCAGCCGATCGTCTTCTCGCACGGCTGGCCGCTGAGTTCCGACGACTGGGACACGCAGATGCTGTACTTCCTCGCGAAGGGCTACCGCGTGATCGCCCATGACCGCCGGGGCCATGGCCGCTCGACGCAGACCTGGGACGGCAACGACATGGACCACTATGCCGACGACCTGGCCGCGCTGACCGAGAAGCTGGACCTGCGCCATGCCATCCACGTCGGCCACTCCACCGGCGGCGGCGAGGTGGCGCGCTACCTGGGCCGCCACGGCAGCAAGCGCGTGGCCAAGGCCGTGCTGATCGGCGCGGTGCCGCCGGTGATGCTGAAGAGCGAGAGCAACCCGCAAGGCCTGCCGATCGAGGTGTTCGACGRCATCCGCGCCGGCGTGGCCGGCAACCGGGCCGAGTTCTACCGCGACATCACGCTGCCGTTCTACGGCTACAACCGCCCGGACGCCAAGGTCTCCGAAGGCATCCGCCAGCACTGGTGGCTGCAGGGCATGGCCGGCGGCATCAAGGCCCACCACGACTGCGTGAAGGCCTTCTCCGAGACCGATTTCACCGAAGACCTGAAGAAGATCGACGTGCCGACGCTCGTGATGCACGGTGATGACGACCAGATCGTGCCGATCGCCGATTCGGCGCTGCTGGCGATCAAGCTGCTGAAGAAGGGCACGCTGAAGGTCTACCC
>NZ_JBFUGN010001339.1:0-1299 GCF_056402895.1 Rhizobacter sp. P3_B12
GGCGGCGGCCGATGCCGCGCCGCAGCGTGCGGCAGCGGCAGCGCCGGCCGAGCTGGCGCAGGCCTTCCGCCAGCGGCTGCACGACGCGATGGCCGGCGAGCGCACCGAGCTGATGCGCGATTTCGTGCGCGAGCGCGTGCTGCGCGTGCTGCGGCTGGATGCGGCCGATGCGCCCGGCCGCGCCGACCGGCTGATGGACATCGGCTTCGATTCGCTGATGGCGGTGCAGCTGCGCAACCAGCTGGGCAGCGGGCTCGGCCTCGACAAGCCGCTGCCGGCGACGCTGATGTTCGACCACCCGACGATCGACGCGCTGGCAATCTACCTGCTGGATCGCGTGCTGCCGAAGACCGCGCCGACGGTTGTCGACAAACCGGCGCAAGCCGCGGTCCCGGACGCCTCCGTCGAGGCTGTCGCCGCGATGAGCGACGCCGAGATCGAAGCCTTGCTGATGAACCGATTGGAGGGCGTTTGACGAGTCCTGCCGCCGACACCCCCGCGCTGACCCCGCTGCAGCGCGCCTTCCTCGCCTTGCAGCAGGCGCAGGCGAAAGTGGCCGCGCTCGAAGGCGCGGCGCGCGAGCCGATCGCCATCATCGGGCTCGGCTGCCGCGTGCCCGGCGGCGGCGTCGATGCCGACAGCTTCTGGCGCCTGATGCGCGACGGCGTCGACGCGACCGGCCCGCTGCCGCGCGAGCGCTGGGATGTCGACGCGCTGTACGACCCCGATCCTGAAGTGCCCGGCCGCATCGCGACGCGCGGCGGCGGCTTCCTCGGCCCGGTCGACGGTTTCGATCCCACGTTCTTCGGCATCACGCGCCGCGAGGCGCAGGGCATGGACCCGCAGCAGCGGCTGCTGCTGGAGGTGGCCTGGGAAGCGCTGGAGCACGCCGGCCAGGCGCCCGACCGGCTGGAGCGCTCGGCAACCGGCGTGTACGTCGGCGTCTGCGCCAACGACTATGCGCAGATGCAGCTCGCGACCGGCGACCGCAGGCTGCTCGATGCGCACTTCGCGTCGGGCATCGCGCACAGCATCGCGTCGGGCCGGCTGTCGTACCTGCTCGGGCTGCAGGGGCCGAGCGTCACGCTCGACACCGCCTGCTCGTCGTCGCTGGTCGCGCTGCACCTGGCCTGCCAGGCGCTGCGTGCGCGCGACTGCCGCATGGCGCTCGCCGGCGGCGTCAACCTGATCCTGTCGCCGGACCTGTACATCGCGCTGTCGCATTCGCGCATGCTGTCGCCCGACGGCAAGTGCAAGACCTTCGATGCGGCCGCCGACGGCTTCGCGCGCGGCGAGGGC
>NZ_JBFUGN010001340.1:0-1297 GCF_056402895.1 Rhizobacter sp. P3_B12
CCGCCAGTACCTCGCCGACGCCGCCGCGCTGGCCGAACACCTGCCCGACGGCGACGCCCTGCTCGCCGTCTGCAACGACCGCTACCGCTTCGCGCTGTCGCTCGGCGCGGCGATGCTGCGCGGCCGCTTCAACCTGATGCCGCCGAACCACACGCCGGACATGGTGGCGCGGCTGCTCGGCCTGTTCCCGCGCACGCACGGCCTGCTGGAAGCCGGTGCCGGGCCGCACGCCCTGCCCTCGCTGAGCTTCGACGAGATCGCGCCCGGCCGCGCCGACACCATCACCGACACGCCGCGCTTCGCCCCCGGCACCATCGTCGCGCAGGTGCTGACCTCCGGCTCCACCGGCCAGCCGACGCGGCATGCCAAGCGCTGGGACCTGCTGGTCGAGAACATCCGCGCCGAGGCCGCGCGCATCGCCCACCACCTGGGCCGCGACAGCCTGGCCGGCGTGAGCCTGCTGGGCACCGTGCCGCCGCACCACATGTACGGCTTCGAATCGACGGTGCTGCTCGCGATGCTGGGCGGCGCATCGTTCGCCGCCGAGAAGCCGCTGCTGCCGGCCGACATCGCCGAGGTGCTGGCGCAGCTGCCGCGGCCGCGCGTGCTGGTGACGACGCCGTTCCACCTGAAGACGCTGCTCGATGCCGGCGTCGCGCTGCCGCCGCTCGACCTGGTGCTGTCGGCGACCGCGCCGCTGTCGCCGCAGATGGCCGCGCGCGCCGAGGCCGCGTGGCAGGCGCCGCTGGTCGAGATCTACGGCTGCACCGAGGCCGGCCAGGTCGCGACGCGCCGCACCACCGAAGGCGCCGACTGGCTCGCCTACGACGGCGTGCGGCTGAGCGGCGACGGCGCCGAGAGCATCGTCAGCGGCGGCCACGTGCCCGAGCCGACGCAGCTCGCCGACGTGCTGGAGGTGCTGTCGCCGACGCGCTTCCGGCTGCTCGGCCGCAGCAACGACCTGATCAACGTGGCGGGCAAGCGCAGCTCGCTGTCGCACCTCAATTTCCAGCTGAACAGCATCGACGGCGTGCGTGACGGCGCGTTCTGGCTGCCGCCGGCCGACAGCGTCGAGGGCATCGCCCGCCCGGTGGCCTTCGTCGTGACCGGCACGCTGACGCGCGAGGCGCTGCTCGCCGCGTTGCGGCTGCGGCTCGACCCGGTGCTGCTGCCGCGGCGCATCGTGCTGCTGCCGTCGCTACCGCGCGACGCCACCGGCAAGCTGCCGGCGCAGCGCCTGGCCGCGCTCGCGGCCGAGCACCTCTAGGCCCAGAGCCTGCTGCACCCCGCCATGCCC
>NZ_JBFUGN010001341.1:0-1294 GCF_056402895.1 Rhizobacter sp. P3_B12
CTTCAGCCCGCCGCGCACGAAGTTCGGGTGCGGCTTGCCGGTGCGCGCCGCATCGATGATGGTCTTGTACGCGGTGATCCAGTTCCATTCGGCACCGGTCAGGTACGCGGCCGGCGCGAGCTTGGCCTGGCTCGCGTGGTAGCCGCAGACGAACTTGCCGCGCTTGGCGGCGGTCTCGACGATCACCTTCGGCCCGTCGACGTGCATCGTGAACACGTCGATGCCCTGGTCGGCGAGGCTGTTGGTGGCCTCGGCCTCCTTGACCGGCATCGACCAGTCGCCGGTGAAGATCACCGTGGTCGTGATCGACGGATCGACCGAGCGCGCGCCCATCGTGAATGCGTTGATGTTGCGCAGCACCTGCGGGATCGGCTTGGCGGCGATGAAGCCGAGCTTCTTGCTCTTCGACATGTGCCCGGCGACGACGCCGTTCAGGTACTGGCACTCGTCGATGTAGCCGAAGAAGCTGCCGGTGTTCTTCGGGTGCTTGCCCTCGGTCCACATGCCGCCGCAGTGGGCGAAGCGCACGCTCGGGTTCTTGCCCGCGACCGCCAGCATGTGCGGATCGAAGTAGCCGAACGAGGTGGGGAACAGCAGCGTCGTGCCGTCCTGCGAGATCATGCCCTGCATCGTTTTCTGCACGGCCGTGGTCTCGGGGACGTTCTCTTCTTCCACCGCCTTGATGCCGGGCAGCTTCTTGATCTCGGCCACCGCCTCGGCATGCGCCTGGTTGTAGCCGAAGTCGTCCTTCGGCCCGACGTAGATGAAGCCGACGGTGATCGGGGCCTGCGCGTGCGCGAGGCTGCCGAAGCCACCCAGGCCACCCAAGGCGAGCGCCGCGCCGGCACCCTTCAGGACATCCCGCCGATGGAAGCCGGCCGGGAACTTCTCTTGCGTCGTCTGTTGCGTCATCTCTGCGCTCCTGTGCGTCGCCGCGTAAGTGGGTTCGCAGGAGTCATGCCCGTTCGCCAGTGCACGATCCCGATCGCCGCTGTTTAGAACACCTTCTTGTATACATGCAACGGACGTGCCAGCCGGGCTGCGCGGGGCAGAGCGGGGAAAGACGCTGGAGGAGTGCGTCGCGGGAGTCCCAAACGGGGGCGCGGCGCCAAGGCCGGAGCGCCAAGCGCGGGCAGTGTGGCACCAAAAGAGACCAGGGGGCGACGGATCGCCTCTCAGGGGGTGGCCGATGATCAGAGTCGGGCGAACAGCTTGCGGACTTCCTCTGGTGTGCTGGCAGTCCAGCCTTCGTCGCGTGGCGCACGGTCGGCATCGTGCTCCATCAGCTCAGCTG
>NZ_JBFUGN010001342.1:0-1294 GCF_056402895.1 Rhizobacter sp. P3_B12
GGTAGATGCGGACATGGTCGACGAGCATCGGCTCGGTGCCCGGTCCGGCTTCCAGGTTCAGCAGGAAGGGCCATTGCTCGAAGACCTCGCGCGCACCGGCGGGCACGTCGGCGCGGAGCACCGCTTTCACCGCCACGTCGTCGACGGCCCATCGGATCTTCACCGGGTCCCATTCGAGCGAGAGGCGGTGGAAGCCATCGCCCGAAGGCGTCAACTCCACCGGCGCATGGAACGCCGGCTCGTCGGCGATGCCCTGCGCATACAGGCCGAGTTGGAGGTCGGTCCCGTCCTTCTCGATCAGTGCGATCTCGCCGGCTTCCAGCCAGTCGAGCGATGTCAGCGGTGCGCCTTGCAACGAGATGCGCGCGGCACCGGCCGGCAGCTTCACGCGCAACTCGATGCGGCCGTAGATCATCGCGCCCGTCGGCCGCACGCGCAGGCTGCTCGCGGGCGGCAGCAGCAAGCGGCCGTTGCCGTCGAACTGCGGGCTCGCGCCGCCGGGGGCCTTGTGCACGCGCCAGCGTTTCTCGTCGACCCGCACCGTCGCGGCCGCGTTGAACTCATCGGCCCAGGCGAGCCGCCATGCGCCGTCCCGCATCTCGCGGGGAACGACCGCCGGCGGCAGCGGCGCTGCCGCGGTCGCCGCGTCGCCCGCGGCATTCAGGAACTCGATGCGCCCCAGCTCGAAGCGCACCGGCTCCGGCGACGGTTCGTTGGCCGTGACCTCCACGCTCGCGACGGCCGGCAGGGTCTGCGCGATGCTCGCGCCGTTGCCGGCGCAATAGGGCTCGGGCTCGAAGACCGCCAGCGGGATGTCGATGTCCATCGTGCCCCGCACCCGCTGCAGCAGCACCGGGTAGCAGCCGGTGTTCTGCAGTTTCGTGTCGGTGCCCTTGATGCGGATGCGAAGCACCTGTTCGGTCGGCGACACGAGCCGGATGCGCAGGTTCCGGAAGGCCGAGAGGTCGACCGCCGCCCCACCGCGGCCCGCCCCCACGTCGACCCCCAGCGTGCTCCACGCGCTGCCGCGCGCACGGCTCAGGCGGCCGGACACGCGCACCCCGCCGTCGTAGACGCCGAGCGCGTCGGCCGCGACATCGCCGGGCTTCTCGGAGATCTGCAGAAGCGTCACCGGCGGCCGCTCGCGGCCGGCCGGGGGCGTCCTGAAATCAGCCCACACCACCGACGCTGGCTCGGCACCCCAGGCCGGCACGCCCAGCCACGCCGCGGCAAGCGCCGCCAGGTACCACGCTGCGCGCTTCATGCCGCGCTGACCGGCATGCACAGCTCGCAG
>NZ_JBFUGN010001343.1:0-1294 GCF_056402895.1 Rhizobacter sp. P3_B12
GCACCCAAGGTTCCGCCAGTCGCCACCAGCGTCTGCGCACCTTGCGCGCCGATGTTGCCGCCCGTGCTCATCGACACCGTCACCACGCAAGTGCCGCCCGCATCGACCGTGCAGCTGCCCGGTGCCACGCTGTACACGCCGCTGAGGCCCGACATCGCCAGCGTCACCGCCTGGTTGCCGCTGTTGGTGAAGCTCACCGTGCCGGAGGCTGCACCGCCACCCTTCGTGGCGCTCAACGCACCTGCGCCGTTGCCGGTGACCGAGATCGCCGAGCCGTACAACGTGCCCGCCACCGAGGCAGACACCGCACCGGTCGTGCCGCCGGTGGCCGTCAGGATCTGGCCGCCTTGCGCGCCTATCGCGCCAGCCGTCGTCATCGACACCGTCACCGCACAGCTRCCGCCCGCAGGCGCCACGCAGCTTGCCGGGCTCACCGAGTAMGGTGCGCTCARGCCCGACATCGTGAGCGTCGCCGCCTGGTTGCCGCTGTTCGTGAAGGTGACCGTGCCGCTTCCTGCTGCACCGCTCTTCTGCGCTGTCAGGCTCGCTGCGCCATTGCCGGTCACCGCGATCACCGACTGCAGGCCGGTGCCRTTCAGCGCGGCAGACAGCGTCCCCGCRCCSGTGCCGATGCTCASGCYGCCGCTGCGTGCKGCATTGGCCGTCGGCTGGAAGCGCACCGTGACCGMGCAGYTGCCMCCCACCGGCAGCGAGTTGCCGCAGGTCGTSGAGACGAASCCGAAGTCSGTGCCGCTGACCGAGGAGGCCGCGGGCACTGCCACGCTCAGCGGGCCGACACCGGTGTTCGTCAGCATCGCGTTCTGCATCGATGCGCTGCCGACTGCAACATCACCGAAGGCCAGCGCCGACAGGCTGCCCGACGGCGCCTGGCCTGTGCCGGACAGCACCACGCTCTTGACGCCCAGCTCGGTGTTGATGTTCAACCCGCCMGTGCGTGCACCAGCTGCAGTCGGGATGAAGCTCACGCTCACCGTGCACGACGCACCCGCCGGCAGTGTCGTGCCGCATGTCGTGCCCGAGAAGCTGAACTCGCTGCCCGACGCCGACGACACCGCCGCGGCGGTCGGCATCGTGATGTTGATCGCCACGCCGCCGGTGTTGCTCAGCAGCGCCGTGGCGCCGCTGCTCTGCCCGATCTGCGTGGCCGTGAAGACCGGCACGCTCAGCGTGGCCGTCGGCGGCGTGCCGCGCGTCGCGGTCGCATTCGGCGCCGTGCCGGCACTCGCACCGATGGCCGCCAGACTGTTCGGCACGCTGCGCTCCTGCGTCGAGC
>NZ_JBFUGN010001344.1:0-1294 GCF_056402895.1 Rhizobacter sp. P3_B12
CGGGCTGAACGACATGCCGTCGTCGATCGCTGCCGAGCGTGCCTCGGTCCACGCGAGCTGGGGCMGCATCACGATGCGCGCGACGCTGGCGAACGGGCTCTCGTCCTCGGGCCAGCGCACCGACGCATCCTCGATCGGCATCGAGGCGAGGTCGGTGCACAGCTGCACGCGCAGTTCCCACTCGCCGCCGGCCTGCGAGAAGTGCGACATCACCGCATCGCGCAAGGCCTGCGGGCGGTCTGCCATCTCGACGTGCGCGCCGGTCAATGCCTGCAGTTCCGCGGACACCGGCACCACCTGCACCTTCGCCATGTACGGCCCCCACAGCATCGGCACCTGGCTGAAGTAGCTGTCGCCCAGCGGGTGGCTCTGCGGATGACCGCCGAGCGCCTTCAGCGTGCCGCTTTGCAGCCCGACCTGCTCGATCGCCCTCTCGGCGCCGCGCAGCACCGCCGACACCGCCTTCTTCAGCGTCGGCACGCGGTCGGTGGTGGCGGCCAGCAGCTTCAGGCCGGCCAGGAACTGCTTCGGCCCCGCCGAGCCGAAGACCGGCCCGTTGACCAGCACGAAATCCTGCGTGAACGCGCCCTCGCTGCCCGGCAGCCGGACGCCGTCGACGCCGATCAGCTTGATCGCCATGCCGCGCGGCGTGGAGACGGCGTCGTCGAGGATGTCGCCGGGGATCGTCGACAGCCGCATCACCAGCGGCCATTCGCCCGGTTGCGCGAACGCGCCCTGCGCATATGCCGGCGGTAGCCCGGCCGGCACGCGCAACTCGCCGCGCAGCAGGCCGTGGCTCTTCGCATGCACGCCGCGCAAGCCGTGGCCCGAATGCGAGAACGTGGTCTGCGCGATGCCGCGCATCGTCTCGATCATCTGGTCGCAGACCGCGGCTTCGTCCTCCTCGGCATGTTCGAAGGACGGGTCGTACGGGATCGGCGTGATGTCCATGCCGCCGATCATCGGGGCCACGCCCGGCGCGGCGCGTCGGACGTGGAACCGGATGCCTGTAGGAGCGGGCCGCCCCGGGTGGGCGTCAGTACCCCCGCAGGTCGTCGATCTTCAGCGCGAGCTCGCCGCCGCGGATGCGTTGCAGCGTGCGCGTGACGACCTCGATGTCGTTGTCGAAGCCGCCGTGCGAGGCCCGCACCCGCACCGGCTGGCCGTCGCTGCCGATCGCGGTCTCGATGCGGTCGCTGGTGACGAGCTGCGTGCGCTTCGCGAGCTGCGCATCGGCCGCCGCGGCGCGCCAGGTGGCCAGCGCCTCGCCGGTATCCGACGAGCCGTCCCAGCC
>NZ_JBFUGN010001345.1:0-1293 GCF_056402895.1 Rhizobacter sp. P3_B12
GCTGAACCACGGCGTGCTGTGCTGCGGCCCGAGCACCGAGGCGGCCGTGCAGGCCGTCGAAGACCTGGAGACGCTGGCCTGCATGCACCTGCGGCAGCGCATCGCGGCGCGCGCGGCGACCGATGCGTCGCAGCGCGAAGTTTTTGCGCGGCTCGATGCCGAGCTGGCCGATGCCATCCACCTTGCGACCAAGAACAGACCTGCACCATGAGCAACCTCGCACCGATCCACTCCGCCGCGTCGGCCGCCCCCACCAGCGCCATCTCGGCCTGGCCCGATGTCGATGCGCTGTACCGCCGCTTCGCCGAGCTCGTGAAGCAGCCGATGCGCCCGATCCGCCGCGATGCGATGGCCGGCGTGATGCGCCATTTCGACGAGCGCTGCGCCGGTTCGCGCCGCCTCGCCGAGCAGGCGCAGGCGGTGATCCCGGGCGGCGTGCAGCACAACCTGGCGTTCAACCACCCGTTCCCGATCGCGGCCGCCAAGGCCCAGGGCGCCCACCTGACCGATGTCGACGGCAACCGCTACATCGATTTCCTGCAAGCCGGCGGCCCGACACTGCTCGGCTCCAACCACCCGGTGGTGCGCGAGGCCGTCAACCGCGTGCTCGACGACTGCGGGCCGGTGACCGGGCTGCTGCACGAATACGAGGTGAAGCTCGCCGAGCTGGTGTGCCGCGCGATGCCGGGCGTCGAGATGCTGCGGCTGCTCGGCTCCGGCACCGAGGCGGTGATGGGCGCGGTGCGCCTCGCCCGCGCGTACACGCACCGCAAGTGGGTCATCAAGATCGGCGGCGCGTACCACGGCTGGAGCGACCAGCTGGTCTACGGCATGCGGCTGCCCGGCACCGGGCGCATGGAGGCCGTCGGCATCCCGCGCGGCGCGACGGCGCACACGCAGGAATGCCATCCGAACGACCTCGATGCGCTGCGCCGCAAGCTGCAGCTGAACCGCCTGCGCGGCGGCACCGCGGCCGTGCTGCTGGAGCCGCTCGGCCCCGAGAGCGGCACCCGCCCGGTGCACCCCGACTACAACCGCCAGGTGCGTGCGCTGTGCGACGAGTTCGGTGCGCTGATGATCTTCGACGAGGTGGTCACCGGGTTCCGCGTCGGCATGGGCGGCGCGCAGGCGTATTTCGGCGTCAAGCCCGACCTGACGGTGCTCGGCAAGTGCCTGGCCGGCGGCTACCCGATGGCCGGCGCGATCGGCGGCCGGCGCGACGTGATGATGCTGCTGGTCGGCGGCATCGGCACCACCGCGCGGCGCGCCTTCGTCGGCGGCACGCTGTCGGCG
>NZ_JBFUGN010001346.1:0-1292 GCF_056402895.1 Rhizobacter sp. P3_B12
GTGTGCGTTGCGTGGGTTCAGGATGTCGCGCAGGTGGTCGCCGACCAGGTTGATGCCGACGATCGCCAGCGCCAGCGCGATGCCCGGGAAGAACGAGATCCAGTAGTTGCCCGACAGCAGGAACTCGTAGCCGTTGGCAATCAGCATGCCGAGCGAGGGTTCCGTCACCGGCACGCCGACGCCGAGGAAGGACAGCGTCGACTCCAGCGCGATGGCGTGCGCCAGGTCGATGGTGGCGATCACGATCAGCGGCGGCAGGCAGTTGGGCAGCATGTGGCGCAGCAGCACGCGCGGCCAGCCGAGCGACATGCATTGCGCGGCCTCGATGTATTCCTTCGCGCGCTCCACCAGCGCGGCGCCGCGCGCGGCCCGCGCGAAATAGGCCCACTGCACGATGACGAGCGCGAGGATCACCTTGTCGACGCCCTTGCCGAGGATGGCCAGCAGGATCAGCGCGACCAGGATGGCCGGGAACGACAGCTGGATGTCGACGATGCGCATCAGCAGCGCATCGATCCACCCGCCGAAATAGGCGGCCGCCAGCCCGACCGCGCTGCCGATGGCCAGCGCCGCCGCGACCGAGACGCCGCCCACCAGCAGGCTGGTGCGCAGGCCGTAGAGGATGGCCGACAGCAGGTCGCGCGCCTGGCCGTCGGTGCCCAGCCAGTAGGTCATCGTGCCGGCGGCGTCGCGGCTGCCGGGCGGCAGCTTCGAGTCGAAGATGTCGAGCTTGCCGATGTCGTACGGGTTCTGCGGCGCGATCCACGGCGCGAACACGGCGGCGAACAGCGCGAGGGCCAGCAAGGCCAGGCCGAACAGCGCCAGGCGGTCGGCCATGAACTCGCGGCGCAGGCGCTGCCACGGCGTCTCGGGCGGAGGAAGGGACGGCGGCAGCGGGGGCGCCAGTGCTTCGGCGGTCATGCCTTGGCCCCCTGCAGCCGCACGCGCGGGTCGAGCACCGAGTAGAGAACGTCCACCAGCAGGTTCAGCATCACGAGGAAGAACACGATCAGGATCAGGTAGGCGACGACCACCGGCCGGTCGAGCGTGATGATCGAATCGAGCAGCAGCTTGCCCATGCCGGGCCACGCGAAGATGGTCTCGGTGACGACCGCAAACGCGACCACCTGGCCGAACTCCAGCCCGCCGACCGTGACGATCGGCACCATGATGTTCTTCAGCAGGTGCACCCGCAGGATGCGCCCCCAGCCCAGGCCCTTGGCGCGCGCGAACTTGATGTAATCCATCGGCAGCGCCTCGCGCGTGGCGGCGCGCGTCACGCGGATGATCAG
>NZ_JBFUGN010001347.1:0-1291 GCF_056402895.1 Rhizobacter sp. P3_B12
GGTGAAGGTGATCGCGAGGATCTCCTGCGGGCGCGCGCCGTCGAGCAGCGCCCGCACGATGCGCGACACCAGCATCCAGGTCTTGCCCGCGCCGGCGCAGGCCTCGACGACGACACTGCGCTGCGGGTCGCAGGCGATCGCGTAGAACGCCTCGCGCGACACCGGGGCGCCGTCCGCCTGGTAGGCCGGGGCGTTCATCGCGCACTCCATTGGTCTTTGCGGCACAGGCCCCGGGCCTCGCAGAACTCGCAGACGCGGCCCTCGCCGAGCGCCGGCAGGCCCGCGCCGGCGCGGATGCGGGCCAGCTCGCCGGCGAGCCCCTCGACCAGCGCCTGCGCGCTCGCCTCGACCTCGGGATGCACCACCTGGCGGATCTCGTGGCCGGCATCGAGCAGCAGGTAGACGGCCTGCAGCGGCGCCTCGGTGTGCGGGCGCATCAGCGCGGCGTAGAACGCGAGCTGCGTGTCTTCGAGCGGCTGGCGCACCTGCTGGCGCAGCGCGCTCTCGCTGCCGGTCTTGTAGTCGATCAGCTCCAGCACCCGCGCACCGGCCTCGTGGCGGTGGTCGACGCGGTCGATGCGGCCGTGCAGCGTGACGGCCGCCGGCGCCGGCAGCTCGACCTCGTGCGCCTGCTCGCCTTCGGCCCATTCGATGCCCTGCGCATCGCGCTCGTGCAGCCACGCGACATAGCGCGGCGCGAGCTGCTCGAAGCTGGCGCCGTAGGGCAGGAAATCCTCGTCGGCGAGGCCGGCGCGGTCCTGCATCGTGCGGCCCAGTTGCAGCAGCCGTTCGGTCTCGTCGGCCGGCGTGCCGGGGGCGGAGCGGGTCTCGTGGAAGGCCTGCAGCACCGCATGCAGCCAGTTGCCGTA
The DNA here is from genome assembly GCF_056402895.1 of Rhizobacter sp. P3_B12. Taxonomy (NCBI): domain Bacteria; kingdom Pseudomonadati; phylum Pseudomonadota; class Betaproteobacteria; order Burkholderiales; family Sphaerotilaceae; genus Rhizobacter; species Rhizobacter sp. P3_B12. Next base: position 870 of record NZ_JBFUGN010001347.1, read on the forward strand.
GTCGCGCTTCTCGACCTCTTCATCGAGCTCGCCGGGCTCGCGCAGCTTCAGCATGTGCAGCGCATGGAAGCGGTACGGGCAGGCGCGCAGCGCCTCGCAGGCGCTCGCCGACAGCTTGGCCGGCAGCAGCGCGCCGGCCGACGGTGCCGGCATGTAGACCGGCTGCGGCTCGATCGCCTGCGACGAGCGCGGATCGGCCCAGGCGTCGAGGCTGCGCGACACCTTCTGCAGCGCGAGCGACAGCCGCTCGACCAGCGGGCTGGCCGACAGCGGCTCGCTGCCGTCGACATGCCGGCGCAGCAGCGTGACCTGCGCGGCATGCATCGCATGCGCGAACGACAAGGCCTCGCGCTCGCGGCGGCTGGCCGCGCTCGGCAGGCCGAGCGCGACGGCCTGCGCATCGCTGATGAACGGCAGCGGAT
>NZ_JBFUGN010001348.1:0-1291 GCF_056402895.1 Rhizobacter sp. P3_B12
GCTGTCGACCACCCACACGCCCGGGCCGAAGCCCGCGCGGGCCTGCCGCAGGTCGCGTGACAGCGCGATCACGCGCCGCCCGTCGCGCCGCAGGCTGGCCACCAGCGCGCTGCCGACGAAGCCGGTCGCGCCGGTGACAAGCACCGCCGGCTCGATGCGGTGCGAAGGCTGCGGCGTGGCTGCCGGTGCGGGCTGCACACGGCCGAGCTGCCGCACTGCCAGCGCATTGCGCACGCTCCACGCCAGCACGCCGACGCCGTACAGCGTGAACAGCCACGACACCCAGGCCTGCGTGCCATGCGGGGTCAGCACGAGGGCGCTCGGCTGCTGCGACCAGCCCCACAGCACCGGAGCAATCAGCGCGATGAAGGCGCCGTAGCTGATCGTCAGCAGCGTGTGCAGCAGCCGCTCGAACGGCGGCAGCGCGCGGGTGCGGTCTTCTTCCAGGAAATCCGCCAGCGTGATCACCACCTCGGCGGCCAGCAGCCCGGCCAGCACCGCGGCGAACGCACCGCGCCATTCGAACCAGCCGAGGCCGATGAAGACGATGCCGTAGATCGCCTCGCGCGCCGCGTGCAGCGAGAGCTCGTGGCGCGCCGCCGCGCGCTGCGGCAGCCGCGCCTGCAGCTCGTGGTGCCACAGGTTGTCGAAGGCGCCCATCAGGGCCTGGACGGACAGCAGGAGGAAGAGGGTGGTCATGGGGGTGTTCATCGCGGGTTCTCTCAGAGTTCAGTRTGCGGATCGGCGAACACRCCGGATTGGTGGAAGGTGCGGCCCCACAGCGGGTGCACCATCGACAGCGTGAAGCGGAAGAAGCCGCCGCCCAGGTCGGTGTGCATCACGCGGCAGGTGCCCGGTGTCAGCAGCGCCGGCACCGGCAGGCGCAGCCGGCCCCACACCAGCGAGAAGCCGCGGCTCTGGAAGACCAGCGAGCCACGCTCCTCGAAGACGTCGAGCGCCATGCTCAGGCCGCCGTCGGTGCGCTCGAACAGGCGGCCGTCGGCGTCGAGCTGCTTCGTCGAACGCACGGTGCGCACATGGCTCGCGCCCAGCATCGCGTTGCGGTGGAAGCCGCGCTCCCAGACGACGCCGCCGCGGCCGTCGTCGCTGACGCGCACCGTGGTCGTCACGCCGCTCGCCTGGATGCGCGTCAGCGGCCCGCCGAACAGCTGCGTCGCCAGCGCACACAGCGCGCCGATGCGCGAGCAGCCCAGCTCCAGGTGGCCGATGTAGGTGGTGTCGCCGTGGGCGCAGCCGAAACGGCGTTGCACCGCGGCCGGCAGCCGGGCCC
>NZ_JBFUGN010001349.1:0-1290 GCF_056402895.1 Rhizobacter sp. P3_B12
ACGCCGGTGCGCAGACCGAGGTGCTGGGCCTGGTGCTGCGCGGCGCGACCGGCCGCACGCTGTGCGACTACGTCGGCGAGCGGATCTGGAAACCGATCGGCGCGCAGGCGGCGGCGAGCTGGCTGCTGAACCCGGCCGACAACGTGGAGCTTGCGCAGGGCGGCTTCAACGCGACGCTGCGCGACTACGCGCGGCTCGGGATGATGATGGCCGCCGACGGGCAGGTGAACGGCGCCGCGGTGGTGTCGCGCGAGCACCTGCTCGACATGACCGATGCGGCGCGCCAGCCCGAGGCCTTCCGGCCCGGGCAGATGCAGTACCACGGCAGCCGCTACTTCGGCTACGGCCTGCAGACCTGGCTGCTGCCGGGCCGGCAGCGCCGCTTCATGCTGCTGGGCGTCTACGGCCAGGCGATCTTCGTGGACCCGGCGCTGAAGCTGGTGGTGGTGCACACCGCGGTCGGCAAGGACGCCTCGGGCGATGCGAGCGGCGACCACCTCGGCGTGGAGCGCGATGCGCTGCTGCGCGGGATCGTTGCGGCCTACGGGGACTGGTAGTCGCCGCGGTCCAGCAGCGCTGCGTCCTCATGCAACTGCCGCAGCGCGAGCAGCTGCAGCAGCGCCGGCGCGAGCACCGCGTTGCCAGGGTTCACCTGGGCGGCCACCGCCTCGGCCGATAGCGACCGCAGGCGTTGCGACAGCTCGCGCAAGCCGGCCGCCTCCAGCCGGCGCGCGAGCGGCGCCGACTCACCGGCCCATGCACGTGGCAGCCGCGCCAGGCCGTGGTGCAGCAGCGTCGCCAGCTGCTGCCGCAGCGCTTCGAGCTGCAGCGTGCAGGGGTCGGCACCGGCCGGCCGCGCCACGCCCAGCGGCAACGCGCCGAGTGCGCCGCTCGCCGCCGCGAAATCCGGCACCAGCAGCCCACCCTCGCAGCCCAGCGCCCACGGCTCCAGGCTCGGCACGCCGTGCTGCCAGCTCAGCACGCCCGCCACGTGGCGCAGCGCGCCGTGCCGCCCGCTCGCGGCGGCGGCCATCGCATCGAGCGCATGCGGCGCATGGCGCTCGTGGAAGCGCTGCACYAGCAGCGGCGCGCCGTGCGCATCGCGCAGCAACATCGCCACGCCTTGTTCGTTGGCGTCGTAGGCCGGCGGCTCCACCTCGGCCGGGCTGAACACGATGAAGCGCCGCGCCGCATGACGCGGCTGCAGCGCCGCCGTCGGGTGCGCCAGTTGCTCGGCGCGCAGCGCGGCCACGCTGTCGAAGCGCACCGGCGCGCCGAGCTGTGCCCAGT
>NZ_JBFUGN010001350.1:0-1290 GCF_056402895.1 Rhizobacter sp. P3_B12
CACCAGCATCACGATGCGCGAGCCGGTGTAGGGCCGCTCGTCGAAGAACGACAGCGCGTCCAGCAGCGCGAGGCCGATGTTGGTCTCCGACAGGCCGCGCCCGATCTCGCCGGCCGCGATGGCGGCCTGCACCACGTCGTTCTTCTGCGTGAACTCGAGCACCCGCATCGGCAGCGTGCTGAACACCACCAGCCCGAAGCGGTCGTCGGGCCGGCCGGTCACGAAGGCCGACAGCAGCCGGCGCGCGACCTTGCCCTTCGCATCGCGCGAGCGGCCCGGCGACAGGCTCATGTAGTAGTCGAGCGCCTCGGGGCCGGTGCCGCGTGGCCTGGCCGCGCCGGCGGCGAGGCGGGCGCCGGCGAAGCCCTCGTCCATGCTGCGGCTGCGATCGAGCACGACGACGATCTCGGCGCCCTGGCCGACCCGTTCCACCGTGTACTCGGGCCGGTAGGCGCCGGCCATCGCCAGCACCAGCAGCGCGAGCGCGAGCACGGCGGCACCCTTCAGCACGCGCTGCAAGGCATCGGAGGCGCGGTCGCGCGGCAGCAGCGCGACCCAGGCATTGCGCACCGGCTGCGCGGCGCGCGCCCACCACGGCAGCAGTGCCAGCGGCAGCAGGCCCAGCAGCCACGGGTGGTCGAAGTGGATCACGCGGCACCCCGCTCGGCATCGCGGCACTTGCGGCAGAACTCGAGCAGCCAGCGGCCGTCGTTCGCGGCCGCCGGGCTGTCGGCGAAGAACTCGCGCCGCGACTGCTGGAAGAACGCGAGCAGCTCGGCGCGCAGCGCGGCATAGCGCGGCTGCGCGGCGACGAAGCGGTCGACGCCGTGCTCGAACACCACCTCGCCAGCCGTCCGGTTCAAGGCCTCGTGCACGTGCTGGAACGCGGCCCGCCGCTCGGGCGCCGGCGCGTCGGCCGGCAGGTGGCTGAGTTGCCGCCACGCGCTCGCGAACGGCCGCCGGCGCTGCGCCCACCCCGGCAGGATGAGGTAGATCTGCGCGAGGTACGCGAGGCACAGCAGCAGCACCGCGCCCCAGGCCAGCAGGCGGCGCTGCGCGGGGCCGGTGTCGAGCCGTGGCGGCGGCAGGTCGGGGCGGAGCTCGCCCAGGCCCTGGCGCGGCGAGACCTCGGCGGGCGCCAGCGGCGACACCGTCACCGGCCACGCGTCGACGCGCAGCGCCTGGTCTCGCCCGGCGCCTTGGAAGCCGAGCGAGAACGGCGCGATCTCCAGCGTGCGGACCTCGGTCGGTGCGAGGAACACCTGGTAGCGCAGCTGCAGCGCGAGGCGG
>NZ_JBFUGN010001351.1:0-1289 GCF_056402895.1 Rhizobacter sp. P3_B12
GCGGCTCACCGGGCTGGGGTTCGAACTGTTCGGCGAGCCGAAGGCGGGCATGTACCTGTGGGCGCGCCACCCCGACCTGCCCGACGGCGCCGAGCTGTCGCAGCAGGCGGTGGGAGACGGCATCATGCTCGGGCCGGGGCAGCTGTTCCTGGTCGAGCCGCGGCCCACCGGCCGGCGAGCCACAGCCTCCCCGCACGCGCCTTTGCCGCGCACGCTACGACCGAACGGTCCTTTCCTATAATCGACGGTTCCGCCGAGACTGCCCATAGAAAGAACCGGATGAAAGCCTCCGAGATCCGCACCACCTTCCTGAAATTCTTCGAATCGAAGGGGCACACGGTGGTCGCCTCCAGCCCGCTGGTGCCGGCCAACGACCCGACGCTGATGTTCACCAACTCGGGCATGGTGCAGTTCAAGGACGTGTTCCTCGGCAGCGACAAGCGCCCCTACGTGCGCGCCGCCTCCGTCCAGGCGTGCCTGCGCGCCGGCGGCAAGCACAACGACCTCGAGAACGTCGGCTACACCGCGCGCCACCACACCTTCTTCGAGATGCTGGGCAACTGGAGCTTCGGCGACTACTTCAAGCACGACGCGCTCACCTGGGCCTGGGAGCTGCTCACCCAGGTCTACAAGCTGCCGGCCGACAAGCTGTGGGCCACCGTCTACATCGACGACGACGAGGCCTACGACATCTGGACCAAGGTGATCGGCCTGCCGCCCGAGCGCGTGGTGCGCATCGGCGACAACAAAGGCGCGAAGTACGCCTCCGACAACTTCTGGATGATGGCCGACACCGGCCCCTGCGGCCCCTGCTCGGAGATCTTCTACGACCACGGCCCCGGCATCGCCGGCGGCCCGCCCGGCTCGCCCGATGCCGATGGCGACCGCTACATCGAGATCTGGAACAACGTGTTCATGCAGTTCGACATGCAGCCCGACGGCAGCATCAAGAAGCTGCCGGCCCCCTGCGTCGACACCGGCATGGGCCTGGAGCGCCTGGCCGCGATCCTGCAGCACGTGCACAGCAACTACGAGATCGACCTGTTCGACCGCCTGATCCGCGCCGCGTCCCGCGAGACCGGCGAGAAGGACCTGTCGAACAAGAGCCTGCGCGTGATCGCCGACCACATCCGCGCGACCGCCTTCCTGGTCAGCGACGGCGTGATCCCGAGCAACGAGGGCCGCGGCTACGTGCAGCGCCGCATCATCCGCCGCGGCATCCGCCACGGCTACAAGCTCGGCCAGAAGAAGCCGTTCTTCCACAAGCTGGTGGCCGACCTGGTCAGCGA
>NZ_JBFUGN010001352.1:0-1288 GCF_056402895.1 Rhizobacter sp. P3_B12
GTCTTCAGCCTGGTGCTCGGCGATGTCGGCACCGGCGACACCCCGCAGGGCAATGCGCTGTGGGTGCTGGGCAACACGCATGCGGCGCCGAGCGTGCCGAACGGCATGTCGTGGCCGCCGCGCGGCTACGTGCCGTGGGACAGCAGCATCGCCGAGCCGGCGATGCGCTGGTCGTTCTCGTACCCGGGTGCGGATTTCTCGGCGGCCACCGTGATGATGACCGACGACGCCGGCGCGGCCGTGCCGGTGACCGGCGTGGCCGAACTCGACAGGAACTATGCCGAGAACACGATGGCCTGGTCGATCGGCGGCACCGGGCAGCCGTGGTCGCGGGCGCCGGCCGACACGAAGCTCGGCGTGACGGTGTCGAACGTCAAGATCGGCGGCGTCGCGAAGAGCTTCAGCTACAGCGTGACCTTCATCAAGCCCTGATTCAGGTCCGCAGCATCGCGGCCAGCTTCGCGAACAGCGGCAGCACGGCCGCGTCGTCGGCCTGCAGCAGCCGGTCGCCGACGTAGAGCTCGGTGGCGCTCCAGCCCGGCACCTCGGCGGCGCGCACGTGGCCGAAGAGCCAGCAGCGGTCGTGCGTGGCGAGCGCGTCGCGCGCGTCTAGCACCGCATCGGGCGGTGCATCGAAGAACAGGTGCAGCAGGTTGGTCTGCGGCACCCGCGGGTTCACGCGCAGCCCGGAGATGGCGTTCAGCCCGGCGGCCAGCGAGAGCGCGCGCTGGTACAGCGCCGGCATCAGCGCCAGGCGCTCGTCGAAGCGCATCGCGGCCGACACCAGCATCGGGCTCAGGTGGTAGAGCGTGCCGCCCAGGCGCCGGCGCCACAGGCGGGCCTGCGCGATGACATCCTCGCTGCCGGCCAGCATCGCCCCGGACACGGCACCGATGCCCTTGTACAGCGACACGTAGACCGATTCGAAGCCGGCGGCGATCTCGGCCGGGCTGCGCTGGTAGAACGCTGAACACTCCCACAGCCGCGCGCCGTCGAGGTGCAGCGGCATCGCGCGCCGGCGGGCCGCAGCGTGCAGGGCCTGCAGCTCGTCCCACGTGGGCAGCTGGCCGCCGGCCTCCCGGATCGGCAGCTCGACGATCGCGCAGGCGAGCGGCTGGCGCACCGCGTCCAGGTCGGCCGCGAGCATCGGCCGCAGGCGGTCGCCGACCGGCACCGCGTGGCACTGCAGCAGCGCGCTGAAGGCTTCCTCCTCGTGCAGTGCCAGGTGCGACGTGGGATGCAGGCCGAAGCGCGGCAGCCGCGCCGCCTCGGTGTGGATGCGCAGCGC
>NZ_JBFUGN010001353.1:0-1287 GCF_056402895.1 Rhizobacter sp. P3_B12
GTCTCGACGAGGCCGGCGTGCGCCGCGCCACGCGCACGGCCATCGCTGCCGCGGTGCGCGAGAACCTGCGCCGTTGCACCGCTTGAGCACGGCTTGCGGCCGCGCCTTCTGAAGCGTGCTGAAAACTGCTGAAGCAGGTCGGGGCATCGCTGTCGCAAGTCGTTTCGCGTGCCCATAATCGTTTCGCTGTCCGACAAAGGGCGGCCGCCTGCGGGCGCCAACAAATCGCCAGGGAGCGAACAATGAGAACACGTGTCGAGCCGTCGGTCCGGTTGCAGCCGGGGGCCGGCTGTCGTGGGTGTCGTCCGGCGCGGGGCCGCATCCGCCCCCGGCCGCTGCCACGGCAGCTCGCCCGGCCCGCGCGCAGCCACCTGCGCACGCTGGCCTACGAGATCACCGTCGCCGAGGCGCGCGAGCGCGAGCGCATCGCACTCGGCCTGCACGACGAGATCGGCCAGTTCCTGACGCTCGCGCGGCTCAAGCTCGGCGCATTGCGCGACAGCCCGCCGGGCGACGAGGCGACGGCGCTGCTCGACGAGATCGGCGCGCTGCTGGCCCAGGCGTCGCGCGCCGCCCGCTCCGCCACCTTCGATCTCAGCAGCCCGGTGCTGCGCCTCGGCCTCGAGCAGGCCCTGCGCAGCCTGGCCGACCGCCTCGCCGCCGACAGCCGGCTGCAGGTCAGCTTCGATGGCGCGATGCCGCCGCTCAGCCTGCCCGAGGCGGTGCTCGCCGTCGTGTTCCGCGGCGTGCGCGAGCTGTGCCTGAACGTGCAGAAGCATGCGCATGCGGCGCGCGTCAGCATCACCGCGTGGTGCGACGGCCGCTGCCTGAAGGTGTGCGTCGCCGACGACGGTGTCGGCTTCCGCACCGATGCCTCGCGCGGCGTCTTCAGCCGCACCGGCGGCTTCGGGCTGGCCAGCACGCAGGCGCAGATCCAGGCGATCGGCGGGCGGCTCGAGATCTCGTCCGCGACGAGCCTGGGCACGCGCATCACGATCCTGCTGCCGAAYGCGGTGGGCGCGGCGGCACTCGCCGCGGCTTGATCGACAGCACACCGACAGCACACGCATCGAAGGGAACGACCATGGGCATCCGCATCGTGTTGGCCGACGACCACCGCATCATGCGCGACGGGCTGTGCGCCCTGCTCGCGCGCGAGAAAGACATCGAACTGATCGGCCAGGCCGACGACGGCCTCGGCGCGGTGCGCCTGGCGCGCGAGCTGCGGCCGGACATCGTCGTCACCGACGTGTCGATGCCGGGCCTGAACGGCGTCGAGGCGACGCG
>NZ_JBFUGN010001354.1:0-1286 GCF_056402895.1 Rhizobacter sp. P3_B12
GTGAAGGACCTGGCGGGGCTGACGCCGCGCGCCGGCATCGCGGTCGTGACCTCGATGGACATCCGCCGCTACGTGCGCCGCATCGTCGAATCGGAATCGAAGTGGCTGGCGGTGTACTCGTACCAGGAGCTGGGCGCGCAGGTGCGTGTCGAGCCTTTGGGTCGGGTGGCGCTGTGAGTAGCCCGGATGTCAATCCGGGGTGCATGGTGCCGGCGCGGTCCCGGATTGGCACCCCGGGCTACGGAGGCCGCATGACTCGCCCACGCCCCGTCTCGTTTGAAGTGCACCGCAGTGCGCTGCCGAAGCAGCCTGCGCCGGCCGACCCCCTGCGCGCGCCGAGCTTCACCGACCTGCTGCGCCAGCGTCGCCCGTCGGGCGGCGCGCGGCCGTTCGGCGAGCGGCTGCGGCCCGATGCCGAGCCGTCCTCCTCGCAGGCGCCTGCCGAGGACGAACTCGCCGTCTCCGCCGAACCCGAGCACGCCGCCCCGGTCGCTCGCCAGCCCGAACCCGAGCCACACGACGAGCCCGACTGGGCCGACGACCTCGTTCCCGGCCCCGAGCTGCTGGAGCCCCTGCTTCATGGCAGCGCGGGAGCCGCGCGCGTCGCCCGCGCGGCCGCGCCGACGCACCCGGTGGTCGCCGCGATCGCGCAGACCATCTCGCGCTTCTGCAACGAGCGCGCCGTCGACGACAGCGAAGGCTGGCAGGTGCGCATGCCGCTGCGCCCCGACGTGCTGCCCGACACCACGCTCGCGCTGTCGGTTTCGTCGTACTGGCTGCAGCTTCGCTTCGAGACCACCGATTCGACCTCCCGCGACCTACTCTTTGCCCATCGCGACGCACTTGCCACGGCGCTCGAGGAATCCCTCAACCGCCGGCGCGAAGTCGCCATCACCATTGACTGAATCGCCATGACCGCTGCCACCCGCATCGAACCCGTCACGCCGATTGCCACCCACCTGGGGGCCGTCGGCACTGCCGCCGCCAGCGCCTCGCGGCTGCTGCACGACCGCCGCCTCGGCGCCCTGTGGCGCGCGCTGGACCTGCAGCGCGGCCTGTCGCTCGCCGCCGTGCCGGATGCCGGCGCCGCGCCGCGGGGGTATGCCACCTATGCACTCGAACTGGACTGCGACGCCGGCCGCTTCAGCCTCGCGATCGCCTGCCGCGCCGATGCCGCGCTGTCGCTGGCCGCGGCGTCGGACCTCGGTGCCCCGCTGCGTGCGCTGGCTGCCGAGGCGCTGTTCGGCGAAACCACCGAACGCCTGTCGCGCCTGGTGCTGCCCCTG
>NZ_JBFUGN010001355.1:0-1284 GCF_056402895.1 Rhizobacter sp. P3_B12
TGACCTTGCCCGCGGAATCCGTATCCCTTGCTGAGTGGTTCAATCCAGGCAAGGAGAACGAAAGTGACGAAGGCAAAGAGAGCGCGCTACACGCTGGAATTCAAGCTTGAGGCGGTGCGGATGGTCAAGGGTGGGCAGAGCCTGGCGGTGGTGTCGAAGGTGCTGGGCGTGGCTGATCAGACGCTGCACAACTGGCTCAAGGCGGACCAGAGCGGCAAGCTGAACGGGCCCGGTAGCAAGCCTGTGAGCCCGGAGCAGATGGAGATTGCGCGGCTGCGTGCGGAGCTCGTGCGGGTGAAGATGGAGCGCGACATTCTGGGAAAAGCGACGGCGTACTTCGCGAAGGAACGGGAGTGAAGTACGCCTGGATAAGGCAGCACCGCCAGCGCTGGCCGGTGTCGCTGAGCTGCGAGGTTCTGGGCGTGAGTGCGAGCGGTTTCTACGAGCATGAGCGACGCAGCGGGCAGCCCGCGCCGGGGCGCCTGAGCGACGACGCGCTGCTGGTGCACATCAAGGCGCTGCACGCCGAGGTGCGGGGCGAGTACGGCTGGCCGAGGATCTGGAAAGAGCTGCTGGCACGCGGCATTCGAGTGGGCAAGGAGCGTGTTCAGAAGCTGATGCAGCGACACGGCATCAAGGCCCGAGGCAAGCGCAAGTTCATCGCAACGACCGACAGCAAGCACGGCCTGCCGGTGGCAGAGAACCTGCTGGAGCGGCGGTTCCAACCGGCCACGCCGAACGCGGTGTGGAGCGGCGACATCACCTACATCGCCACCGACGAAGGCTGGCTGTATCTGGCCGTGGTGATCGACCTGTTCAGCCGCCAGGTGGTGGGTTGGTCGATGCAGTCGCACATGCGGCGCGAGCTGGTGATGGATGCGCTGACGATGGCCTGGTTCCGACGACAACCGGGCAAGGAGGCGGCCGTGATGTTCCACAGCGACCGAGGCAGCCAGTACTGCAGCGCTGACTTCCAGGCATTGCTCACAAGTTACGGCATGCGCAGCTCGATGAGCCGCAAGGGCAACTGTTGGGACAATGCGCCCACCGAGAGCCTGTGGGGCTCGCTCAAGGTCGGCCGGCTGTATGGGCGCAAGTTCGAGACAGTGCGGGCCGCCAAGGACGAGGTCATCGACTGGCTGGCGTTCTACAACCACCGCCGGCTTCACTCGACGCTCGGCTACGTCAGTCCAATGCAATTCGAACGGGCTTGGCTCGCTGCCCAGGAAAAGCGAGCCGCGTAATGCCCTCGGCTATGGGATGCGAGATCCGAGGGCAAGGTCA
>NZ_JBFUGN010001356.1:0-1282 GCF_056402895.1 Rhizobacter sp. P3_B12
CCTGCGCGGGCTGCCACGGCGATGCGCGCGAATCGATGCGTGGCGTGGCGGCGCGCTACCCGGCGTATGACGAGGCGCTCGCGCGGCCGATCGACCTGGCGATGCGCATCAACCGGTGCCGCGAGACGCGCCAGGGCGCGTCGCGGCTCGCACCCGACAGCCAGGAGCTGCTCGGGCTCGAAAGCTACGTGGCGCTGCAGTCGCGCGGGGTGCCGATCGAGCCGCCTGCCGATGCGCGGCTGCTGCCATGGCGCGAGCGCGGCGAGGCGCTGTACCGCGAGCGCATCGGCCAGCTGAACCTGTCGTGCGCGCAATGCCACGACGAGCGGGCCGGCCAGCGGCTGGGGGGCGGCCTGATCCCGCAGGGCCATGCGAACGGCTACCCGCTGTACCGCCTCGAGTGGCAGGGCGTCGGGTCGCTGCTGCGGCGCATCCGCAACTGCATGACCGGCGTGCGCGCCCAGCCGCTGCCGGCGGAGTCGCCGGAGTCCACCGCGCTCGCGCTCTACCTCGCGTGGCGCGACCGCGGGATGGCGATGGAGTCGCCCGCGGTGCGCCCCTGAGCCGTCAGCGCGCCGTGTTGTTGCGCAGCGAGGCGAACAGCGCGGCCAACGCCATCACGACGAGCAGGCCGCCGTAGCCGAGCGTCGTGGCGTGCAGGCCGAACAGGCCGGTGCCGAGGCCGGCGATGATGGCGGGCACGCTGAACGCCAGGTAGCTCAGCGCGAAGAAGCCCGCCATCAACCCGGCGCGCTCGTGGGGCGCTGCCAGCGGCACCAGGCTGCGCACCGCGCCGTTGAAGCCGGCGCCGAAGCCGAAGCCGGCCACCAGCGTGCCGCCGAAGAAGGCGAGGCCCGAGCCGGCATGCACGCCGACCAGCGTCAACGACAGGCCGATCACCAGCGCCAGCGCGCTGCCGGTCAGCACCGCGGGCGCAGGGCGCAGGCGCACCCAGCCGATCGCCGCGGCGCCCGCCAGCACCAGCGTGGCGATCAGCGCGCCGCCGGTCGTCGGCGCGGAGGTGCCGGTGACCAGCTTCGCGAGCGTCGGCCCGAGCGACAGGTAGAAGCCGCCGAGTGCCCAGCTCGCGGTGTTGAGCGGCAGGATGCGCCACAGCGTCGCGCGTGCCGCGGCCGGGATCGCGATGCGCGGACGCAGCGATTGCCAGACGCCCGGGCGGCGCGTCACGGTGTCGGGCAGGAACAGCGCGGCCAGCGTCTGCAGCGCGAGGATCGCCAGCAGCACGTCGAACACCAGGTGCATCGGCGCCGGCGCGAACTGC
>NZ_JBFUGN010001357.1:0-1282 GCF_056402895.1 Rhizobacter sp. P3_B12
GTGCAAGGGCACCGCGACGGTCACGGATTCCTGGTCCGCGACGACCGGCAGGCCGATCTCTATCTGTCTCCGCAGGAAATGCGCGCGGTGCTGCACCGTGACCGCGTGAAGGCGCGCGTGATCCGCTACGACCGCAAGGGCCGGCCCGAAGGCCGCGTGCTCGAGATCATCGAGCGCAAGAAGGCGCCGATCATCGGCCGCCTGCTGCACGAGAGCGGCATCTGGCTGGTCGCCCCCGAAGACAAGCGCTACGGCCAGGACATCATGGTCCCGAAGAACGCGATCGCCAACGCGACCGCGGGGCAGGTGGTCGCGATCGAGCTGACCGAGCCGCCGTCGCTGTACTCGCAGCCGATGGGCCGCGTTTCCGAGGTGCTCGGCGAGATCGACGACCCCGGCATGGAGATCGAGATCGCGGTGCGCAAGTACGAGGTGCCGCACCGCTTCTCGCCCGAGACGCAGGCGCAGGCCGCGGGCCTGCCCGACAAGATCCGCGCGGTCGACCGCAAGGACCGCATCGATCTCACCGACGTCGCGCTCGTGACGATCGACGGCGAGGACGCGCGCGACTTCGACGATGCGGTGTACTGCGAACCCGTCAAGCTCGGCCGCGGCAAGGGCGCGTTCGAGGGCTGGCGGCTGGTCGTCGCGATCGCCGACGTGAGCCACTACGTGAAGCCGAGCGAGCCGATCGACGAGGACGCCTACGAGCGCGCCACCTCGGTGTACTTCCCGCGGCGCGTGATCCCGATGCTGCCGGAGAAGCTGTCGAACGGGCTGTGCTCGCTGAACCCGAACGAGGACCGCCTCGCGATGGTGTGCGACATGCTGATCACCACCGGCGGCGAGATCCACGCCTACCAGTTCTTCCCGGCGGTGATCTGCTCGCACGCGCGCTTCACCTACAACGAGGTGGCTGCGATCCTCGGCAACACGCGCGGCCCCGAGGCGGCGCGCCGCAAGGATCTCGTGCCGCACCTGCTGCACCTGCACGAGGTGTACCGCGCGCTGCTGAAGGAGCGTTCGAAGCGCGGCGCGGTCGATTTCGAGACCACCGAGACGCAGATCGTCTGCGACGACAACGGCCGCATCGAGAAGATCGTGCCGCGCACGCGCACCGAGGCGCACAAGCTGATCGAGGAGGCGATGCTCGCCGCCAACGTCTGCTCGGCCGATTTCATCGCGCAGCACAAGCACCCGTCGCTGTACCGCGTGCACGAGGGCCCGACGCCCGAGAAGAAGACGCTGCTGCAGAACTACCTGAAGGCGCTGGGTCTCGGCC
>NZ_JBFUGN010001358.1:0-1282 GCF_056402895.1 Rhizobacter sp. P3_B12
CAGCTAACCATTGTTGACAATGGCAGACGCGATTCACACGCCGCGATGAACCGCCGGCTCGCCGCTCCGATGCAGTGCCACCGCGCACCAACGGGTGAGCCCGCGGCAGGCCTTGCAAGCCGATCAAGCATCCCCACTTCCAGCGTACGGGGCGGCCACGGTGCCGCCCTCCCGGAAGGAAACGCATGAAAACCACCCAATCCCAGCAACGCAGTGTCAGCGACCTCGATGTCGTGCACGCGCTGGCGCGCCTGGTGCAACGCATGGAAGCGAGCCCGGCCGAGATCGATGCCCACCAGTACCGCACCGTCGTGCAGCAGCTGAGCCGCGCGCTCGAACGCGTCGAGCCGGGCAAGGCCTTGCAGTTGATCCTGGAAGACTGCCCGGCCGCATCCGAGCTGTACGAGAACCTGCGCTACGAACACGCCGGGCTGGTGCGCGCCCCGCTGGAGAAGGCGCTGAATGCCGAGCTGGAGGCGCGCCGCGCGATCACCCTCGCGGCGGCCACCCGGCACTGACGATCACGACGGCAGGAAGTCCAGCGGGTACGTGATGTCGATCTGGTCGACGTCGCGCGCCCCGAACTCGAACTGCTTGATCCGCGCCAGCAGCTTCGATTCCAGTTCCGGCGACTTCAGCTCGCTCGAGACGATCCGGCAATCCACCAGCTGACCCGACGGCGAGATCTTCAGGCTCAGCACGACCTTGCCCTGCAGGCCCGGATCCTCGCGCAACGCGCGGTTGTAGATCGCGTAGATCGCGCCCTTGTTGCGCTCGAACACCAGGCGGATCTCCTCGATCGAACGAGCCGCCTTGCCGCTGCCGCCACGCTGCACCGTGCCACCCGAGCCGGTGCCGTTGCCCGTGCCGCTGCCAGCCGCCGAGCCCTTGCCGCCGCCCCCGCCACCACCGGCCACGCCGGCCACCAGCGTCGTAGACCGACCCGCCAGCCCGCCCCCACCGGTGTTGCGGCTGTAGCCCGCGGTGTTGATGCCGCCGCTGCCACCGGTCGCGTTCGAGGTGATCATCGCCCGGTCCGGCAAGCCGGCTTCGGTGCCCGCGCCCACCCCCACGCCGACGCCCGACCCCACGCCCGGCCCCTGTTTGATGTCCGGCTTCAGCTGCACCGCCAGCGGCGCGCCGCTCAGCTCCTGCAGCTGGTCCTTCATCGCGAGCAGGCCGACGCCCGCTGCCTTGCGGCGCGCGCCTTCGATCTCGCCCGGCGGCTTGTTGGCCTGCGGCACGCGCGCCTCGGGGATCGGCTCCTTCATCTTCACCGGAT
>NZ_JBFUGN010001359.1:0-1282 GCF_056402895.1 Rhizobacter sp. P3_B12
GTGCTGCGCGTCGCCCTCGACGAACTGCTGAGCCGCGGCGCGCAGCAGGTGGTCGCGCGCGAAGCCGGGCCAGGCATGCACCAGCGCCATCACGTCCTGCAGCTGGTCGCGGAACCCGTAGGCACCGCCCGCCTGGTAGAAGCCGCAGCGGCCCAGGCAGCGGCTGCTCAGCACCTGGTACAGCAGCCAGCGGTTGAGCATCAGGTCGAAGGCGCGGTCGGGCGTGCGCACCTCCACCGCGCCGAGCAACTCGTCCCACTGCGCCCGCACGTTCGCCAGCGCCTGGTCGGCATCGCGCGTGGTCATCCGCACCAGCTCGTCGGCGCCGGCGAGGCTCGCCGCCTGGCCGAACGAGAACACGACCACGTCGGACTCGCCCGGCTCCAGCTTCAGCTCGACCTGCATCACCCAGCACGGGTCGGGGCCGACGCCGGCGGCCTGGCGCAGCGTGTGCTGCGATTCGAGCGCCTGCGGCGCCGCGAGCCCCTGGCCGATGCCGATGAACTCGGCGCGGTCGCAGGTCCAGCCGCTCACCGGGTGCGAGCTGCCGAGCCACGCGATGTCGCGGCCGAAGTCGGCATTCGCCGGGTTGCGGGCGTACAGCGTGGTCGACGCGTTGCGGCCGGCCCAGGTCGACAGCAGGTCGACCTTGCCGCTGCGGTTGTCGCCGATGCACAGGTTGACGTACAGCGTCAGCGTCAGCGTGCGGCGGCGCGCGCTGCGGTTGGCCACGCGCAGCCGCATCAGCTTGGCGGGCCGGTCCCAGGCAACGAAGTGCGTCAGCTCCGATTCGATGCCCTCGGCCTGCGTCGTGAAGCGGCTGTAGCCGGCGCCGTGCGCGCATTCGTGCGTCGCGCCGGGCGCGCTGCGCGGCTGCGCGGTGGGCGTCCAGTAGGCGCCGGTCGCGCGGTCCTGCAGGTACAGGACCTCCGACGATGGATCGACCAGCGCATCGTTGGACCACGGCGTCAGCTGGTTCTCGCGGGCGTTCATGCGCCAGGTGAAGGCCGAGCCGCTCTCCGACACCAGCGTGCCGATCTGCGGGCTCGCCATCACGTTGACCCAGGGCGCCGGCGTCGTGCGGCCCGGCGGCAGCACGATGCGGTACTCCTTGCCGTCGGGCGTGAAGCCGCCGGTGCCGTTGAAGAACTGCAGCTCCGCGGTGACGGTCGGCTCGGCCTGGGCGCCGCCCTGCGCCAGCGGCGCGCGCAGCGGCAGCGCCTGCAGCACCGGCACCGCCTCGCGCGGCGTGCGCCGGCGCAGCTGGTCGCCGAGCAGCCCC
>NZ_JBFUGN010001360.1:0-1281 GCF_056402895.1 Rhizobacter sp. P3_B12
GCGACGACGCGGCCACCAAGCTGATCTGGCTGGCACTGCGCAACATCACGGCTGACTGGGGACGCGCAGCCAAGGAGTGGCGCCCCGCGATGAACCAATTCGCTGTGGTCTACGAAGAGCGATTCACACTGCCGGCGCACGGCAGTCGATAAGCGAGTCGGCCAATAGCCAATTCATCTCAACCGCCTCGCACACAGAAATCCTGACAGCCCCTGAACAACAGCGCCGCAACACCATGCCGAATCTCGCAACCCACGACCACTACCTGGCAGGAGTCTCCGTTCGGCAGTTGCACCTCAACCCAACTGCCGCGAGGTGGCAGCTCCGTTGCCGAAGCGAACGTGCCATCGACGACGTACCACTTGCCCAGCTCGAGACCGTCGAGCTGCGGAGCAAGTTCTGCAGTGACCACGAACGAATCGACAAGAGTGAGCAGCGATTCCACGGACCACAGTGTACGCATGCAGGTGCGCTTGGGGCTGCTCTCCGATTCGGGACCGAGATTGCGGCCCGTGGGCCACCGGCCGATCGTCAAAGCAGCCGGTCGCGAAGGGCTGCTCGTGGCCGACAAGCGCCTCAAACGCGAGGCTTGAACTGCCCTGGGTCGTAGAAGAACTGCTCTTCCAGAATGCTGTCGCCCGCCCATCTTTGATAGGCCAGTTCCTCGAAGTGAATGGCTCGGCCTTCACCATCAACGTAGGCGAATTTCCATCGAATGACCACCATGTCTCCTTCGATGAAGATGGGACGAACGCATCGGGCGCTCATGTCCCGGACGGAGGCTTGGGCGGCGATCTCGCGCGCGAGAAGCGCCGACTTGCCGACTCGGGGTTGCGCCCGATTCTCACGCATCGAAGCGTTTTCGGCGTAGAACCTGTTGAGTGCCTCGATGCCGTTGCCGCCTTCAACCAGCTCGATGAAGGTCTCTACCGTTTGATGTGTTGGCATTCCGAGATTCTCCTCCGGGTTGCCGGCGAGCTGTTGCACGCCCAAGAGGAATTCGGACATTGGGGTCGTCTGAAGCAGTCTGTCGCAAACGACAGCAGTTGGCCGAATGTTGCCTGTCATCTGTCTCGCCTGGTGGCCTGGGGGGGCGACCCGTTGCATCTCCGGCCAACGTGTGCCTGCGAAGCGCTTCGCTGAAGACTGGCTGATGCCAGTCTTGTCAGCTTTTCCGCTCGGCGCCGGGTTCCCGAAGGCTCCTGATGAACTTGATGCCTGCGGAGATTCCGAGTACGACAAGGCCAGCGAGCGCAACGACGAGGATGAATGCCTCGCGTG
>NZ_JBFUGN010001361.1:0-1281 GCF_056402895.1 Rhizobacter sp. P3_B12
CACCGACGACCTGAACGCGATGAACACCGCGCAGTTCGTCGCGCTGTCGACCGCGCAAGTCGCCGCGCTGACGCCGACGCAGATCGCCGGCCTGCAATCCGATGACCTGCGCGCACTGACCACCGGCCAGTACGCCGCGCTGACCACCGCCCAGGTCGCCGCGCTGACCAGCGACCAGATGCCCAACATCGAGTCCTCGGACCTGCGTGCGATCAGCACCGCCGGCATCCGCGGCCTCAACAGCGACCAGTTCGCGGCCCTCACCTCCGACCAGATCGCGTCGCTGACGACCACGCAGGTGGCCGCGCTGACGACCACGCAGATCGCCTCGCTGGCCTCGGACGACCTGAACGCACTGAGCACCGCGCAGTTCACCGCGATGTCGAGYGCGCAGACCGCTGCGCTGACGACCGACCAGATCCCGCACCTGGAATCGTCGGACCTGCGCACGCTGAGCACCGCCGCGCTGCGCAACTGGACCACCGCGCAAGTCGATGCGCTGACCTCGGACCAGATGGGCCAGCTGACGACCGCGCAAGTCGCCGGCCTCACGACCGCCCAGCTGACCAACCTGACGACCGACGACCTGAACGCGATGAACACCGCGCAGTTCGCCGCGCTGTCGACCGCCCAGGTCGCCTCGCTGACCGCCACCCAGATCGCCGGCCTGCAGTCCGATGACCTGCGTGCGCTGAGCACCGCGCAATACGCCGCGATGAACTCGGCCCAGGCCGCTGCGCTGACGACCGACCAGATCCCGAACCTCGAATCGGCCGACCTGCGCGCGCTCAGCACCGCCGCGATCCGCGCGCTGAACACCGACCAGATCAATGCGCTGACCTCCGACCAGATGGCCCAGCTGACGACCGCCCAGGTCGCCGCGCTGACCTCGACGCCGCAGGTCGACGGCCTGAACACCAACAACCTGAACGCGMTGAMCACCGCGCAGTTCGCCGCGATGACCACCGCCCAGGCGGCCGCCATCACGACGACGCAGATGTCGCACCTGGAGACGCAGGATCTGCGCGCCCTCAGCACCGCGGCGATCCGCGCGCTGAACAGCGACCAGCTCTCCGCGCTGAACTCCGACCACATGGGCGCGCTGTCGACGGCCCAGGTCGCCGCGCTGTCGACCACCCAGGTCGCCAACCTGACGACCGAAGACCTGAACGCGCTGAACACCGCCGACTTCGCCGCGCTGTCGACCGCCCAGGTCGCCGCGCTGAAGGCCAGCCAGGTGGCCGGCCTGGAAAGCGATGACCTGCGCGCGCTGACGACGGC
>NZ_JBFUGN010001362.1:0-1279 GCF_056402895.1 Rhizobacter sp. P3_B12
TCGCGCGCCTTGGCCTGCGCCTCGCGCAGGATCAGCTCGCGCAGCGCGGCCGGCGGCGCCGCATCGGCATCCGGCGCATGGCGCAGCGCCTGCCGCAGATGGCGGTCGTGTTCGATGTCGTCGCGCTCGAGGCCGGGTCCGCCGCTCATCGCGAAGGCTCCGTGCCGTTCAGCGGCGCGAGGTACGCCCCCATGCAGCTGCGCAGCTTGCTCATCGCATAGCGCAGCCGCGTTTTCGCGGTCTCGAAGCCGACCTCCAGCGCGCGCGCCACGTCGGCCAGCGGCAGCTCGTCGTCATGGTGCAGCAGGAAGGCGCTGCGCTGCGGCAGCGGCAGTTCCTCCAGGCAGGCCAGCAGGCGCTCGCCGGCGCGGCGCCAGAACGCGACATCCTCGCCCTGCGGCGCCGGCCACTGCTGCCACGGCACGCCATCGGCCGCCTCGGGCTCCCACGGCGCGCCGTCGTCATCGTCGGTCGTGATCGACACCTCGCGGCCGCTGCGCCGCCACACGTCGATCACCCGGTGGTGCGCCAGCGTGAACAGCCAGGTGCGAAAGCTCGCGCCCTGCGGCTGCCAGCTGGCGCGGGCATTGACCACGCGCAACCAGGTGTCCTGGAACACCTCGTCGGTCTGCGCCGCGAGCGCGCCGCCGAGCAGCCGGCGCACGAAGCGGTACAGCCCGGCCTGGTGGCGGGCATACAAGGCTTCGAAGGCGGCGGCGTCGCCGCGCGCATAGGCGCTCATCAGGTGGTCGTCGCTGGTGTCGGTGTCAGGGCCGGGTCGCATGGCATGGCAGTCTGCCTGATACGGTGGGTGATACGCGCGACGTTGCGCAACGGGGTGAAACGACGGCCCTCAAAAAAAACGCGATGAGGTTCACCCCATCGCACCGGCTGCCACGTGTCAGCCAGGGTCACGTTCCGACAACCCTGGAGACCCGCATGGACACGATGAAGACCCCGCGCCGCACGCTGACCTCGGTGCTGATCGCCTCGCTGCTGCTGGCCGCCTGCGCCGGCAGCCTGGATGGCAACCTCGCACAGGCCGCCGAGCCCTGGCCGCCGGTGTGGCAGGACGCGCCGCCGCAGCTCGACGATGCGCCGCCCGCGTTCTCGCCGCCCTCGGCCACCAGCTGCCACCGCCTGCCGGCAATGCGCGAGGTGCCGGGCGGCTCCGGCCAGTACGGCAACCGACGCCTTCTCGGCCGTGCCGAGCGCCTCGAGCGCGAGTCGGCGAAGGCCGAATCGAAATCGGCACCGGAGCGGCGCGACGAGCCGGCGA
>NZ_JBFUGN010001363.1:0-1279 GCF_056402895.1 Rhizobacter sp. P3_B12
ATCCACAGCGGTGGCAGGCCCCAGAGGCGCAGCAGTTCGAGTGCGCGCGTACGTTCTTGTCCATGACTCTCAGGATCCACGATCGAAATCCTCGGCGTCGCAGACTCTTCATGGCGGGTGTTCGACAGGATCCGCGCTTCGACGTACCGCCTTCGCTCCTGCGAGGCCTCGCTGAATGCACTCTCGTCGACGAAAAGCGTGAATCCCTGAAGCTGCGCGATCGTGGAACGCAGGCGTTCAGGTTGTCTGGTTCGATTCAATTCCGAGAGTGCACAGACATGCACGCAGAGTTGGCCCAGAACCTCCCACAAGGAAGGTGGCGGCGTCTCGATCCTCGCCTTCAGCGCAAGCAAGGATTCGATGGCTGAAAAGAATTCGCTGCCGGCGTGGGTTTCGTTCATCGCCCACGCGGCCCAGAGCAGCAAGGCCACCGTCGGCGGTCCCGTCTTCGCGAGCCCCGCCGCCACGTCCGCCACCATGCTGCCGTCGCAGCCGGCTTGCAACGTGAAACTGCGGATCTCCAACTCGGCCTCGCCCTCCGAGGCAGGGACGAAAGTGACGAGACCGCTCTCGAGCAGGCTGGTGAAGGTTTTTTCGAGCGAAGAATCGCGCAACCAGCCGGTCCACCCGGACCATGCTCGCCCCCCATTGACGCGCCCCGTCAGCTTGCGCAGATCGAAGTCCCCGCTCTGCGAGAACGTCCGGCGGCGAGCCGACCTGGGAGGACTGTCCGGCTCGATCTGCTGCATGCGCTCGCCGACACCGTCATGGATCGACATCGGATCGAACGAGGGCCAAAGCTGCTCCAGCGACACGATGATGCTGCTGAGGGTGTCGAACGGCTCGCCAACGGGGGCTGCCCGGTCGGACTCCGGACCATCGACAGGGTCAAGGGAGCCAACGTAGCGCAGGTCGTCCTTGAATCGCTCGCGCGACAACATGGCACGCAGGGCCCGGCAGTTCACCAGCAGGGCTTTCCGCGATTCAGGGCTCATTCCCCAGCCTGCCGTTCTCTCCAGGCGGCAGAACTCGAGCAGGTTCTCGATGAAGCCATCGTCGGCTGAGGTTGCACTGGTCACCGCTRCCGCTCGCAGTTGAAACGCGCACTCGCGCTGGCCCCCAGCTTCGAGTGCCCGTGCGATCCCGGCCAACTCGACAGGGTCGCATCCCGGTTCGACATGGATGGCACCGATTGCCCGCCCCTGCCGATCCCAGCTGAATCTGCCAACGAGGAGCTTCTCTTCGACAAGCACACTCAAGCGCTGAACCGCACTCGTCT
>NZ_JBFUGN010001364.1:0-1275 GCF_056402895.1 Rhizobacter sp. P3_B12
ATGTCGCTGTCGCCGTTGTCCGGGATCGCCGCGTCGAGTTCGGGCAGCAGGATGTCGATGTCGGCGGCCAGTCGCGCCGCGCGCTCGGCACGGCTCGCGGCCAAGGCCGCCCGCGCGGCCTTCACGCGCCGCAGCGCATGACGCGATTCGCGCTCGGCGAGGTCGATCTCGCGCTTCGGGCCGCACAGGAAGCCGCCGCCCTTGAACCACACGTAGACCTCGGTGCCGGGCAGCATCGGTGGCTGGTTCGGCGAGAGCAGCATCTCGACGACGCCGAAGGATAGGGTGATGCGAACGGCCTGCTTGTCGCCCACCACCGCCACGTGGCGAGAGCGTGCGACTTGCTCGAGTTGCTGCGCAAGAAGCGGCAGCAACGGCCATGAGAGCACTCGATTCATGGGTTTTATCTCCCCTGTCGTTGTGCGCAAACGATAGCGAAGGACCAGCAAATCCGGACGGTAGGGTTACTCAGCGTTACCCCTCTTTCGCCGCAACGTCTCCAAGCACCAACCAATGGTTGTCCAGTTGCAGACCAATTGGAAGACCAACTTGCGACCGATCGTCTTTATTTGCGTCAGATATCTGCGCCTGCGATCGCTGTGCCTCCGGTCGACCACCGGCCCACAGCGCATGGGCGGCATCCAGTGCAACAGCGCAGGCCTCCTGCAACGGGACGAGGCCCTGCCAATTCCCATCGGCTTGCCATTGCGCGAGGCCTTGAGCACGCGGGCAGCCGATCACGAAGCCGTCGCGCGTGGCCGCGATGTCGCCGCCGTAGCCGGCGAGCGCCGGCGATGCGGCGCGTTGGAGTGCACGGCCGTCGAAGCGCGCCAGCACCGGTGCCGCGGCCCGCAGCGCGGCATCGGCGTGCTCGGCCTGCATCGCGATGCCGAGCACGGCATCGGCGCCGTGCCCATGCCATGCGAGGTGGCGCAGGCTCAAGCGCGCATCGGCGAGCTGCCAGCGCCCCTGCAGCTCGCCGCGCGCGGCATCGAGCCGCACCAGCGACGAGTCCATGCGGTCGAGGCCGAGCTTCATGCGGCCGGTCTCGGGCCGGATCTCGATGCCGCCGTTCGCGACCACCAGCCGCGTGAACGGCGCGGCCTGCGCGTCCCACAGCAGCATGTGCGGGTCGCGGCCGTGCGTCGGCCACTCGGCGCGCTTCTCCAGCGTGCAGGCATCGCGCACGCCGACCAGGCCGGCACCGCTGTCGAGATCGGTCTCGCTGGTGTACAGCGTGTCGCCCGACGCATCGGCGATCACGTGGCCGTTGTA
>NZ_JBFUGN010001365.1:0-1273 GCF_056402895.1 Rhizobacter sp. P3_B12
GTGCAGCACCAGGCTGCCACCGCACTGGCGCATGAAGCCGTCGACGATCGCGAGGCCCAGCCCGCTGCCCTGGCCCGGTGCCTTGGTCGTGAAGAACGGTTCGGCCACGCGTGCCTGCACCTCGGCCGGCATGCCGTGGCCGGTGTCGTGCACGCGGACCACGACCGCCTCGCCGGCCGGGGCCACGCAGGCACTGTGCGCGACGTGCGCGACCGACAGCGTCAGCGTGCCGCCGCCCGGCATCGCGGCGGCGCTGTTCAGCGCGAGGTTCAGCAGCGCGTTCTCCAGCTGGCCGCGGTCGGCCAGCACCGACAGCGCGGTGTCGGCGCTGCTTGCGTCGATCCGCACCTCGATCGCCGGCCCGACCGAATACTCGACCAGGTCCTGCATCTCGGCCAGCATGTCGTCCACGCGCACCGACTCCACCTCCAGCGGCTGGCGCCGCGCGAACACCAGCAGCCGCCGCGACAGGCCGGCCGCCGACTCGGCCGCCTTGTGTGCGCGCGTGGCCAGCGCGGCGACCCGTTCGTCACCAAGCAGCCGATGGCGCAGCAGCTCCAGGTYGCCGAGGATCGCGCTCAGGAAGTTGTTGAAGTCGTGCGCGATGCCGCCGGTCAGCTGCCCCAGCACCTCCATGCGCTGGGCCTGCCGCAGCTGCGCCTCCATCGCGCGGCGGGCGCTCAGGTCGCGGCAGACGGCGACCCAGCCGCCGTCGGGCATCGGGTGGCTCAGCATCTCCAGCACGCGACTGCCCGGCAGGTGCAGCTCGGCCGATGCCGCGATGCGGTGCCGGCCGAGGCGCGCCGCAGTCTCGGCCGCGACCGCGCGCCAGGTGGCACCGGCCGGCAGCGCCGCGTTCAGTTCGCCGATCGGCACGCCGCGGCGCAGCACGCCGGGCGCGAACGGCAGCAGGCTCTCGAACTTCTGGTTCCACACCACCAGTGCGCCGCCCGCGTCGTACACCGACAGGCCGTCGTTCATGCCGTGGAACACGCTCTCCAGCAGCCGGCCCTGCGCATGCAGGCCCTGCGTGAGCCGCTGTTTCTCGAGCAGGTGGTCGCGGAACACCTGGAAGGCGCGCGCCAGCTCGCCGATCTCGTCCGGGCGCGAGATCGCCGCGCTCGGCTGCGCCACGTCGCCGCCGGCCAGCCGCGTCATCGTGCGCGTCATCGCCTGCAGGTCGCGCAGCACGCGTTGCACGTACAGCGCGCCGGCCAGCGCCGTCAGCACCGACAGCGCGCTCACCAGCACCAGCGCCGACGCGCCCGAGGCC
>NZ_JBFUGN010001366.1:0-1273 GCF_056402895.1 Rhizobacter sp. P3_B12
CAGCCGCGCAGCTTGCTGTCGATGCCGAGGTTGAAGAGTGCCAACTCACGAACCCGGCCTTCCATCTGCAACCGGACGCGCAGGGCCCAGATGTCCTTGAGCTTGAATGGCGCCTTTTGCCCGACGAGTTTGCCCTTGTTCCACGGTTCGCGACGAACGGCGCTACCTGCAATGCCCATGATGGTCTCCCATCGAGTTGAGGGCCATGCAGGATGCGCGCGGTCGCCGCTCGGGCACTTGCTCTGAGCCGCGCCCCTGGCGGTGTGGCCTACGATGCTGAAGGGCAGCTTTGGAGCGGTCTGGCAAACTCACGCTGCCGGCCACAACCAGTCGTCTGCCAACGTCTGCATTAGGGTTGGCTGTCCAGCTGCCCGCCCTAAGATCAGCAACCATGACTGAACCGGATCTCGAGCGCACTCACTGGCTCCCGCGCATCGCGCTGGCGTCGCTTGTCATCGGGTTGGCCCTGGTTGCCGGCGGCTTTGGGCATCTCGACGGCGCCGGGCCTTGGTTTCGGACTGGCGCAGTGGGTTGCCTGATCGCATACTTTCTTGTTCTCTTCGACAATTTCAAACGCAAGCTCCCAGTTCAGACCCGCGGCGGCCCGGTTCGGCGCGAAGACGGCGCGCTTGAATGTGCGCTGCCGTACGTCCTGCTGACGCTCTTCGGGCTTGTAGCGTTGCTGGTGATCCTGACGACGTCAGGCTTGTGATGGGCAAAGCTAGTACTCGGCCATCAACGGCCAGTCGTCACCGGCTGCTGTGGGGTTGGGCTCCGGCTATGGTGCCGTCGGTCGACTAGAGCTTCCGACGAAATATAGTGAGTTCGTTTCAAACCAACGCTGCGGAATCAAATGGATCCGATGCAAACAAAGTGGGCCAGATTGCGGCGGAGGCAGCGCGTTTCGCGCCTTACGCCGTGGCTCCTCCCGCTAGTGCTTTTGATCGGTATGGTGGGGCAAAGCGGTTTGGCATTTTTYATCGCCTTTATGGTTGTGTCTGCGATCGGGGTGACGACTTCCCTGTACGCCATCTACACGCCATGCCCAGCTTGTGGCCGTCCCTTTGGGGCGGAAGATTTTGAGAATTCGTTGCCTCCGCGCTGGAGCCTCAATCCCAGCAAAGTTTGCAGGCACTGCGGTGCATCAGCCTCCAGCCTTGGGTAGTTAACCGGTCGAGAGCACGCAGCTTGACATGTGGCGGTGAGCGACTGCTTTTGGGCTTCGAATTCGACTCGCGCGACAACAGCTTCGGGTCGGCCATTGCCTGTAAGC
>NZ_JBFUGN010001367.1:0-1271 GCF_056402895.1 Rhizobacter sp. P3_B12
GCCGACGAGGCGGCAGCGGCCGGAGCGGCGGCGGCCTCGGGGGCACTGGCGGCCGGCGCAGGCGCAGGCGCCGGTGCCGCATCGGCCGCGAAGCTCGTGCCGCACGACAGTCCCAACCATCCCGCCAGGCATCCGGCAGCCAGCAGGCTGCGACTACGTTTGAACATGGGCGCGGTCTTTCTCAAAAGGTGGCCGAGACGAACAGCTCGAGGACGTTCGCGTCGAACGAATACAGGCTGTGGGTGCGGATGTCGGTGAAGTTCTTGTAGCGAAAGCGCATGAACTGGTACTGCGCGTTCCACTTGATGTCGTACTTGTCGGCGATCTTGCCGGCGGCGTAGGTGGCCTTCGCGCCGATGCTCACATCGTTGAAGTTGCTCAGCTGCTTGTTGCGCGACACGTAGCGCGTCTCGCTCTGCGCGTTGTCGGCGTAGAACAGCGCCTGCTTCTGCGTGTTGTAGCGCACGAAGCCCTCGCCCAGCCATTGCGCGCCGAAGTAGCGGGTGTAGCCCAGCTCCAGCGTGTGCGCCTTGATCTCCCAGTTGTCCCAGAAGTAGCGGTACTCGGCGCGCAGCGCGGCGCGTTGCTCGCCCTGCCCGATGTCGCCGACGGCGCGCAGCTTCAGTGCGCGGCTCGAGCGGGTGCGCGGGTAGCGCTCCTGCACCAGCGTGCCGAACACCTGAGCCACGCGGTACGGGTTGCCGAGGTAGCCGTTGTCGGAGACGGCTTCCAGGTTCGCGCTCGCCAGCCAGCGCGGCGTCAGGATCTGCGTGACGCCCAGGCGGTAGCGCCAGTGCTGCGCCGTGTCGAACATGCCGTCGTAGCGCGAGCCGACCTGGTCGGCGCCGCGCGACGCGCCGAGGCTGATCGTCGTCATGCCGCCGAACACCTCCTGCGAGACGTCCACGCTCACCGTGTTCGCCTTGTAGTCGGGCTCGTCGCTGGTGGTGCCCGAGATCGAGACCTGCGCGTCGCGGTAGACGTAGTCGGCGCCGAGGCTGTATTCGGTGCGCTTTTCCTTGTAGGGGCTCGCGGTCGTCACGACGTCGATCGACGCGTTGCTGACCGAGTCGATGAAGTACGAGCCGCTGATCGACAGCCGTTCGGCGACCTTCTTGCGGATCAGCAGCGCCGGGCCGTCGGCACGCGTGCCGCCGCCGTCGTAGAAGTGGTACATCGCGTCGGCGCGGTCTTCGGGCAGGTCGACGGCATACGCCGCCCCTGCCGCCGCCACGCCGCCGACCACCACGCCGAGCGCGCGGCCCGCGCGC
>NZ_JBFUGN010001368.1:0-1268 GCF_056402895.1 Rhizobacter sp. P3_B12
GCTGGATGCCGTGGCGCGCGAGCAGCAGCGCGTGCTGTCGGTGTTCCACAACCGCCGCTGGGACGGCGATTTCCTGACGCTGCGCGCGCTGCTGGCGCGCGGCGAACTGGGCCGCATCGTCGAGCTGGAATCGCGCTTCGACCGCTTCCGCCCGGTGGTGCGGCAGCGCTGGCGCGAGCAATCGCCGCTCGGTGGCGGCCTGTGGTTCGACCTCGGCCCGCACCTGCTCGACCAGGCGCTGCAGCTGTTCGGCTGGCCGCAGGCGCTGCGGCTCGATCTCGCGCGGCAGCGCGACGGCGCCGTCAACGACGACGGCTTCGACGCCCGCCTGGCCTATGCCGGCGGCCTGCGCGTGACGCTGCGCGCCAGCGCGCTGGCCGCCCTGCCCGGCCCGCGCTTCGCGGCGCACGGCACGCGCGGCAGTTTTGTCAAATGGGGGCTGGATGCGCAGGAGGATGCGCTGAAGGCCGGCCAGCGGCCGCTGCCGGGCGCCGACTGGGGCGTCGACACGCAGGCGGCAACGCTCAGCACCACGGGGCCGGACGGCGAGACGCTGCAGACCGCGCCGCTGCCCTTGCGGCACGGCGACTACCCGGCGTACTACGCCGGCGTGCGCGATGCGATCGTCGCCGGCGCACCGAACCCGGTGCCGGCCGCGCAGGCGATCGACGTGATGGCGCTGATCGAGCTGGGGGTGCGCAGCGATGCCGAGCGGCGCGAGCTGCCCGCTGTCGCCTGCGCGGCAGGCAGCGCCGCGGCCGGCACCCACAATTCCTGACCCGAAGGAACACCATGGCCGAGTTCATCCCCCTTTCCCAGCTGCTGGCGGCGCGCACGCGCGACGGCGATGCGGTGCATTTCGAGGTCAGCGACGACTGGCTGCAGGGCCGCACCTCGTTCGGCGGCCTGATCTCGACGCTGGCCGTGCAGGCGATGCGCGACGTGGCCGGCGCGGGCTGGCCGGCCGGCGTGCAGCTGCGCGCGCTGCAGACGAGCTTCATCGGCCCGGTCGCCCGGGGTCCGGTGCAGGTGGCGGTGCGGGTGCTGCGCGAAGGCAGGAACGTGCGCCAGTTGCAGGCGCTGGTGCAGCAAGGCGGCGAGACCGCGGCGCTGCTGCTGGGCGTGTTCGGCAGCGAGCGCGAGACGCTGCTGCCCGGCCTGGCGCCGGCGATGCCGTCCATCGAGCGCGGGCCGGACGAGACGCCCGCGCTGCCGTTCATTCCCGGCGTGGCGCCGAATTTCATGCAGCACCTGGACATGCGCTGGGC
>NZ_JBFUGN010001369.1:0-1266 GCF_056402895.1 Rhizobacter sp. P3_B12
GCCGGCCGGCCGCTACCACTGGCGCTTCGCGAGCATCGCGGCCGGCGACGTCCACGGCGCGTTCTGCGATGCCAGCAGCTTCGTGCTGGGCGAGTCGCCGCCGCCGGTGGCGCTCGCGCCGCGGCGCGACGAGGGGGTGCGCCTGGTGTTCCGCTGGCGCGCCCGCAGCAGCGACGACACCTACGACGTGCAGGTCGCGACCGACCCCGCGTTCACGCAGCTGGTGCTGGAGCGGCGCGAGAACCTGCCCGAGCTGGTGCTGCCGCGCCCCGCGCCCGGTCGCTATTACCTGCGCGTGCGCACGCAGCAGGCCGACGGCTTCACCGGCGCGTGGGGCGCGACCCAGCAGTTCGACGTGCCGCGCAGCCTGTGGTGGTGGCTGCTGCCAGGCGCCGCGGTGCTGCTGTTGCTGTGAGGGCCGCATCGTGAGGGCCACGCTGTGAGAGGGCCTGCGCCGACCGGCCGCCGCGCGGTGATCCTCGCGCTGGCGGCGAGCGTGCTGCTGGCCGCGTTGATCGCCGTCTGCGGCGTGCTCGCGGCCGCGCAGACCGCCTGGCACGACCTGCAGGCGCGCGCGCTGGCAGCGCGCGACGGCGCGCCCGGCGTGCTGGTGGTCGACATCGACGAGGCCTCGGTCGCGGCGCTGCGCCCGCAGTTCGGCGGCTGGCCGCCGGACCGCACGCTGCTGGCACTGGTCACCGACTACCTGCTGGACATCGGCGCGCGCAGCGTCGCGATCGACCTGGTGCTGGCCGATCCGCGCGACGGCGATGCCGCGCTCGCCGCCACGCTGGCGCGCCACCCGGGCCGCATCGTGCTGGCGGTCAGCGTGGTGCCGCTGCCGCCCGGCGACAGCGAATCGCTGCCGCCGCAGCCCGGCCCGGGCGGTTGCGGCGCACAGGCCTGGCCGGGGCTGCAGCTGCCGTCCGCCACGCTGCTGGCCGCTTCACCGGTGCTCGGCATGGTGTCGACGCCGACCGACGACGACGGCCAGTGGCGCGCGCTGTCGCTGTGGCACGCCTCCACGGCGCTGGGCGTGCCGACCCTCGCGCTGGCCTCGCTGCTGGCGGGCGACGGCATCGCGCCCCCCGCCCTGGCCTGCGCCGACGGCCAGGCGCGTGCGGGCACGCACCACTGGCCGGTCGACGAGGCCGGTCGCGTGCGCCCGCGCTGGCCGGCGCGTGGCGACACCGTCGCGCTGCGCCCGTACCTGTCGGTCGTGCAGGCCGCACGCGGCGTGCTGCGCGACGACGCGCTGCGCGAGCA
>NZ_JBFUGN010001370.1:0-1266 GCF_056402895.1 Rhizobacter sp. P3_B12
GCTCGGCATCGTGGTCGACGTCGCACACGGCACGTATGACCTCGTCCGCCAGGCCTCGTCTGTCACAGACAAGCCGCTCGTGCTGTCGCACACATCGCTGGCCGCAGCGTCGAGGCCACACAGCCGCCTGATCGCGGCGGATCACGCGCGCGCAATCGCGGGCACCGGCGGCGTGATTGGTATCTGGCCACCGGCTTCGATCTTCCCTGACCTGGCAGCCCTGGCTGTTGGCATCGCGCGGATGGCGGACGTCGTCGGGGTCGAGCATGTCGCTCTCGGCAGCGACATGAACGGTCTGGTCGGGCCGTCGACGTTCGCCTCGTACCGCGACCTGCCGGCTCTGGCCGACGCTCTGTTGCAGCATGGGTTCAACGCAGACGACGTGCAGCGCATCCTCGGTGGCAACTACGCTCGCGTGTTCCGCGCGAGCCTCGGTGACGGCGCCGTGCCATCGCAGGTCGAATCGTCCGGCGGGGCAACGTAGTCAGAGCCTGGCGGCCACCACGGCCGCGAAGGACTCAGTCCGGCCGCAACCGGCCGGTCACGAACGACGGCTTGCGGGTACGCTCGGAGTCATGGAAGATTGATCGCCTACCCTCCACCTCGCATCAAGGCATCCTGACCATGTCCACTGTCCGCGCCGGAAATCAAGCAGCGCTCGTCGTGGTTGACGTTCAAGTCAGCGTCGTAGCCGAAGCCTGGGAGACCACGCGAGTCGTCAACAACGTCGCGCGCGTTGTTGAGCGCGCCCGAGAGCAACTTGTCCCCGTGATCTGGGTGCAACATGACGACAAGGAACTCGTGCGCGACTCGCCGTCATGGCAACTGGTACCGGAATTGGTTCCCGCGCAAGGCGAAGCGCGGATCTACAAGCATTTCGAGTCGTCGTTCGAAGAGACGGGGCTCGAAGCCGAGCTTGCGCGCATCGGCGCGACGCACATCGTTCTGGCCGGCGCCGCGACCAACTGGTGCATCCGTGCCACCGCCTACGGCGCACTGGATCGCGGCTACGACCTGACTCTGGTCAAGGATGCGCACACGACGAAGAGTCTCGAACTTGAGAACGGGCCGAAGATTGAGGCCCCAAGCGTCGTTGCCGACTTAAACGTCGCGATGAAGTGGATCAGCTACCCCGGGCGGAAAAACGGAACCGCAACAGCAGAGGAAGTCGACTTTGCTACACCAGGCGGCGTTCGCTGAACAAGCGGCAGCCTTGCGCATGGCGGCACTGCGGCTTGACCCCTCGGTCGAGGCGAGGCCCAACGG
>NZ_JBFUGN010001371.1:0-1264 GCF_056402895.1 Rhizobacter sp. P3_B12
CCTTCGGATCGCGCGGACCACGCGGGTTCGACACCAGCATCTCGTGCGAGCTCACCGCGGCCAGCGAACGCTTCAGGTCTTCCATGCGCGCGGTCTCCCGCAGGTCCTGCTCGGGCGAGCGCGGTGCGGCGGCCGACGGTGGCGGTGCCTCGCGCTGCGCCTCGGCACGCGCGCGCTCCAGCGCGAGCTTCTTCTGCCGCTCGGTCTCGAGCCGCGCCGCCTCGACGCGCTGCTTGGCCTCGAAGTCGACGAACGGGTCCTGCGGCGGCGCCTTGCCGGCATCGGCCACCGGCGGCGCGGCCGGCTTCGGCGGGCTGCGCAGCGAATCGACCAGCAGGCCGCCGACGATCAGACCGCCGAGCACCGCGCCGACGATCACGACGCGCTTGCCGTGCTGCGAGACCTGCTCGTCGGCGCCGGGCGGCTGGGTCGGCGGCAGGCTGTCGGCGAAGGGTTGCGCTGCGGCGCCGGCCGGCGGGTTGTGAGGGGTGGGCTGGCTCATCTCAGGACTCCCGTTCACCCTTGCGGGTGATGCTGAGCGTCTGCTTGCCCGAGTACAGCGTGAACTTCGGGAACAGCCCGCTGATCTGGTAGGTGCGGGTCGGCTCGTCGTACGCGTAGTCGAGCAGCACCGCCTTGCCGTCGAGCTCGGCCATGATCGACGCGAGCCCCTGTGCGCCTTCCTTCATGCGCACGTAGGTGAAGCGGCCGTCGTCGTAGACCGATTCGATCTCGCCGGCCGTCCAGCGCGAGAACAGCCCGGTCTCCCAGCCGTAGTTGCTGTTGAGCTTCTTGCGGTAGGCCTTCATCGAGTCGCGCGCCTGGCGCTCGAGCCCGGCGTTGCGCTCGCGCAGCGCGCTGACCTCCTGCCGCGCGTCCGAGGCATACGAGCCGTCGCTGCGCTGCTCGCCGGCGCGCGCCCACGCGCCGCGCGAGATCAGACCGGGGTCGGCCTGGATGTAGACGCAATGCGAGATCTCCAGGTTCTCCGGCACGCGCGTCACCAGGAACTCGTAGGCGTTGCCGCTCTGGCCGATCGCCGAGATGGTGGTGGAGCGGCCCTCGCTGGAGCGGCTGGTCGGCTTGATGAAGATGCGGCTGTTGATCCAGTCGAGCGCCCACAGCTCCTTGTCGCCCATGATCACGTCGATGCCGGCCTCCGGCAGCGCGACGTGGATCTGCTTGAAGGGCTGGGCCTGCAGCCGGATGATGTCGCCGCGCTGCCAGTTGATCGTGCGGCAGCTCAGCGCCGGCTCACCAGGCC
>NZ_JBFUGN010001372.1:0-1259 GCF_056402895.1 Rhizobacter sp. P3_B12
GGGCTACAGTGCGGCCATGCGGTTCTTCGTTGCCCTGTCGTTCGTGATCCTGCTGTGCCTGCAGCAGGCCACGGCCGTCGCGCGCAGCGTCGAGCCGTGCTGCCATGACGCCTGCATGGCGATGGCGGCCTGCGCAACGGCCGGCTGCAGCGCCTGCGCGGTGCCGGCGCTGCCGCCGGCCGTGTCGCGCCCGGCCCGCGTGCAACAGGCCGCGACTCCTTCGATGGACCCTTCGCTGCCCGCCGGCACCACGCCCGGCGACATCTGGCGACCTCCCTGGTGAACGTGCGTGATCCTGTCAATCCGTCATTCACATCACGAATTCACATCACATCGGAGAACCCATGAAATCCACGCTGTTCAAACTGGCGGCCGGTGCCGCACTGCTCGGCGCTTCGGCGCTGGCCTTCGCGTCCGGCGACTGCTGCGCGAGCCTGCAGTGCTGCATCGAGATGCTGGCCTGCTGCTTCCAGTAAGCTGAGGCCCGACTGATCGAGGGCCGCCCGGCGACGGGTGGCCCTCTTTCATTTCACGCGCTCACTCTCGTTCACTCCGCCGTCGCCGGCTCGATCACCGAGCGCACCTGCGAGATCCGGTTGGCCGGAAACCCGCCCAGCTCCGCATGGCGGCGCACCGCGGCGGCGTCCGGCGCCTGGTAGACGCAGTAGAGGCGGTCGTCGGTCACGTAGCTGTGCACCCACTGGATGCTGGGGCCCATGCTGTTGAGCACGCCGCATGATTTCTGGGATATGGCCTTCAGGTCCTGCGGTGTAAGCTGGCCGGCGCCGGGGATGTCTCTCTCGATCACGAACTTGGGCATGTCGCACTCCTGCGGGGTTTGAGGTGTCCCATGCTCCCGCACGGGGCCCGGCACGGTCATCAAGCGCGTCTGAATTCCGCATGAATTCCCGCCGGCGCGCCGCCACCCGAGGAGCGAACCGCCATGCCCGCGCCCACCGTCCTGTACCGCTTCGGCGACTTCGAGCTGCAGCCCGGGCAGCGCCTGCTGCTGCGCCGCGGCCAGCCGCTCACGCTCACCGCCCGCGCGTTCGGCGTGCTGGTCGCGCTGGTCGAGCGCGCCGGGCAGCTGGTGTCGAAGGACGAGCTGATGCAGCTCGTGTGGGCCGGCCTCGTCGTGGAGGAGAACAACATCGCGGTGCACGTGGCGCAGCTGCGCAAGCTGCTGGGCGCGCCGGCGATCTCGACCATCGCCGGCTGCGGCTACCGCTTCGCGCTCGAGGTCGCGCGCGATGTCGCGC
>NZ_JBFUGN010001373.1:0-1258 GCF_056402895.1 Rhizobacter sp. P3_B12
GAGAAGCGCTGCGCCCGTCATGAAGCTCGAGGCGTCAGAGGCAAGATGGAGTACTGATCGGGCGATTTCATCGGGCCTCGCCATCCGCTTGAGCGCGTGGAGGCCCTCGACGAACGCCAACAGCTCAGGGGTGGCGCCAGGCGCATTGGTGATGCTCGCGGGGGTGTCGGTCCCCCCGGGCAGGATGGCGTTGACGCGAATGCCCTTCGCGCCGAGTTCGGCGGCGAGGACCTGGGTCAGGCCGATCAGCCCCGCTTTGCTGGCGGCATACGCCGCCATGCCGGGCATGCCGACGCTGTAGCCGACGAACGAGCCGGTGAACACCAACGATCCGCCGCCGCGCGCGATCATCGCCGGCACCTGGTACCGGGCGCCGAGAAAGGCGCTTGTCAGATTGGTGTCCAGCACGTCGCGCCATCCGGCCACCGACACCTCCTGGACCGGCCCCGTTTCACCGACGGAGCCGGCATTGTTGAACGCGATGTCGAGCCCTCCGAACTCGCGGACCGCCGTCTCCACGGCGAGTTTCGCCGTGGCCTCGTCCCTCACATCTCCAGCGACGGCGATGGCCTGGCCGCCAGCGTCGACGATCTCGGCGACCAGCCGGTCGAGCAGCCCCTGGCGCCGGGCCGTCACGACCACCCTGGCCCCTTCTCGCGCGAACATCCTCGCGGTGGCATACCCGATTCCTGAACTTGCCCCGGTGACGATGGCAACCTTGTTGGCCAGTGCGGTCATGTCTTCTCTCTGCTTGTTGATGGACATGCACTGTGTGCTCGTGCGAGCCGCGCGTCTGGCTGCATCCGGACACTGAATTCGATGCGCTTCACAGGCCACAAAATCAGCTTTTGACCGATACCCAAGCCATCTTGGCGCCGTTCCAATGCATTGCATGGCGAACGACGAGCGTGCTGGCTTCGAGCGGACAACTCGCAAACGGGAACCGACCTCGCCTGCCGCAACGCGGGGTCATCGCACCACCGCGAAACTCTCCGAGCTGCTGGCCAACAGTCCACGCATGGTGGCGCAGCGCGAAGCCATGGCCCGGGCCTTCGGTTCGTCCACGCGAGCCCCCGCGCAAGCGGTCGGTCGCCGCTCGGCTGCCCCGCAGCGGTCCCCTGCACAAACCATCCAGCGTGTCCCAGGATGGAAGAAGGTCGGCATCGGAGCCTTGACGCTGCTGGGTGGCGCGGCCGCCGGGGTGGGCGCCGTGGCCGCCGGCCTGGCAGCGGCGCCCGCCGTTGCGGCCGGCCTGGCC
>NZ_JBFUGN010001374.1:0-1256 GCF_056402895.1 Rhizobacter sp. P3_B12
CTACCGGAGTGTCCCCGGTGCCAGCTCTCATACGGACACTTACATGGAGTTGGCTCGTCCTTATCCTGACGGGAGCCTGCATTAATTCATTGGAGTTTGCGGTTTTCGAGCTTCGTGAGTTGACTCTGTTTGAAATTGGTCTCGCGGTTGGAGCGTGGGGATTGGGAGGGTTTCTGTCGGCAGCGGGAGTTCATTGGCCATGGCTTCTTGAACAGTCGATCGGCAGATTAGGTACGGGATKGTTGGCGTCGCTGTTCGCACTGGTGCTCTTTCATGACGCTCCGGCCCTGATAGTTTGCGTTGGACTCTGCGGCTTCTTTCATACATTTATCTCTAGCACGCTACAGTCGAAGATCCAAATCGCGGTATCCAAGCACGGCGACGACCGTCGTACTTGGGCTTCGTTGCACCGCGGCATGAGTCTCATCAACTTAGCGGTGGCCGGGGTTGCCGGTTACCTCCTCTTTCTTGGGCCCGGGGTTCGCGACGTAGCAGTATGGTTGATGCCGGTCAGCGCAGGTCTATTCCTTCTTTATGCTTACTCTGCACGTGATGCACTGGATTCGCGTGCCGAGGAAACCCCGATGAAAGCCCCACTATGACTCTTCCGCCTACAGAAGATATTCTAAGGACAGAGTTGACTCGCTTACTCTCGAGTGGAGCGTTGTCACGCCTGCTGAACAAGTCACTCCAAGCTATTTGCCGGAACTCGTCAGAGTCACCATCCGGCTCCTTTGACGAAGTTCTTCTAGCTCATTTCGATGACTATGATTTGTATTCAGTAAGCGCAGAGAGCAAAGCGCTGTATGGGGGCCTATATATCGCCGGCGGCTACCGAAGTGAGCTCATTTTTAACCCAATGGGCGTGGCAGCCGATATTAACGTGTACCGACAGAGTCATTCGGACGGCAAGCCGCTTCCTTTGGAATCAGAAGGTACGCAATCTCTGCCTCCCAAATGCTCTCTCTGGATCCCAGCGGGACGCCGAACACATGTTAGGTATTCGCCGAGCGAAGGGGTTTTGATTTCACTGCGTGCACACGATGACGAAGGCAAAAGCTGGATGTATGACGCAGCGACATTATCGCCGGTATATGAGGTAAGTCATGACGCAAATCGGAATCAAGTTTTATTCCTACTCAATACACTCCGCGGGCTTCGGGAGGAATGCGAGCCTAGCGTTATCGACTCGATGATTAGTGGCGATGACGGCACTTTCAGGGTGGCAGCTTGGAAGTACTTGCTTCAGATACATC
>NZ_JBFUGN010001375.1:0-1253 GCF_056402895.1 Rhizobacter sp. P3_B12
CCCTCGTCGCTGTTCGATGCCTGCATCACCGCGCTCGGCCGCGTGCCCCTCGCGCCCACGCGCAGCGCGCGGCGTGCCGACGCGCTGCACGACCACCGCGCGGCACTGGCCGGCGCGCACGTCCTGCTGGTCGAGGACAACGCGATCAACCGCGAGCTGGCCGTGGACCTGCTGGGCCGCGCCGGCGTGGCCGTCAGCGTCGCCGGCGACGGCCAGGAGGCGCTGGACGCGCTGGCCCGCGAGCGCTTCGACGCGGTGCTGATGGACTGCCAGATGCCGCGCATGGACGGCTATGCCGCGACGCGCGCGCTGCGCCAGCAGCCGGCGCTGCGGAGCCTGCCGGTGATCGCGATGACGGCCAACGCGATGGTCGGCGACCGCGAGGCCGTGCTCGCGGCCGGCATGGACGACCACATCGCCAAGCCGATCGTCGTCGACGAGATGTTCGCCACGCTGGCGCGCTGGGTGAAGCCGCGGCGCCCCGCTGCCGGCATCGACAGCGCCAGCGGCCTGGCCAACGTGCGGGGCAACGACGTGCTGTACCGCCGCATGCTGGGCATGTTCCGCGACCGCGAGACGGAGTTCGTGCCGCATTTCGAGGCCGCGCTGGCGGCGGGGGATTCCGACGCCGCGATGCGATCGGCCCACGACCTGAAGTGCGAGGCCGGCACGCTCGGCATGCCGGCGCTGCAGGAGGCGGCAGCCGCGCTGGAACAGGCCTGCCTGGGGCACGCCGGCGACGCCGGGATCGGCGCGCTGTTGCACGAGGTGTCCCGGCAGCTGGACCAGGTGCTGGGCGAACTGGCCGAACGCTAGAGCCCCAGGGACTTGCGGTACGCGCTGCGCTGCCGCTCGCGCCCGAGGCGCAGCGTGATCTCCTCGAAGTCGACCGCGGCGGCCTTCAGCGCCGCCTCGGCGCTCAGCTGCCCGGCCACCGCCTMGCCCAGGTGCACGTCGAGCGCCTGCCAGTAGCTGAAGGCGCCGGGAATGCGCAGGTAGGGGAACTGCAGCCGGTTGCTGAAGTTCTCGAAGTACGCATGCAGGTAGTCGCGCACGTCCACCTCGTTCCAGCCGGCCTGCAGGTAGGTGTCGATCTGCCCGCTGCCGTCGGGGGGCAGGAAGTGGAACCGGCGCCCGGGGTCGATGCCATCCCAGCCGCGAACCGCGTACACCTTGGATTTCTCCCGGGTCGCCATCAACGCGAGCAGGTAGTAGGTCGCCTCCGGCGCCTTCGAGTACTTCGAGATCACGCC
>NZ_JBFUGN010001376.1:0-1252 GCF_056402895.1 Rhizobacter sp. P3_B12
GAACTTGAGACCGACATCGATTCATGGAGTCCAAGATGCCAGTGCGCAGTGCATTCGCAGAATCCCTGACCCAGCTGCTTGCAGCGCGAGCGCTCGAGTGCGGTGATCGGGTGGCCTATCGATTCCTCGCTCGCGGTGCCGCCGGCGATCCGCCGATCACCTACGGCGAACTCCACGAGCGTGCGCAGCGGGTTGCGGCTTCGCTGCAGGCGGCCGGCCTGCGCGGCGAACGCATCCTGCTGTACGTCGGCACGAGCGTGGATTTCGTCATCTCGTTCTTCGGGATACTCCTGGCCGGTGCCGTCGCGGTCCCTTTGAGTCCGCCTCACTTGTCGCGCGCGCTCGCGCGCTCCGAATCGATTGTGCGCAACGCCGCTGCCAGGATGGCCATCGTGCCCGGCACCATGCTGAAGCGATTCGTGCAACTGCAGGCAACGAACGAAGCCTTTGCCGCGCTGCAGTTGACAACGCCGGACGAGCTCGAAGCCCGCACATCCGGCGGCTGCATCGATGCGCCGGCCTTCAGTGACTCGCTGGCCGTTCTCCAGTACACCTCCGGATCCACCTCGACGCCCAAGGGCGTGTGCGTCACCCACGGCAACTTCCTGCAGAACGCAGCGATGATCAGCCGGGCGATGGGGTTGAGCGAGCGCACGGTGGGTGTCAGCTGGTTGCCCCTGCACCACGACATGGGCCTGATGACAGGCGTGATCGGCCCGCTCTTCAATGGCTGCCCGATGACACTCATGCCGGCCGGCGCATTCGTGGCCGATCCGCTGCTGTGGCTGCAAGCACTGACGCAGCACCGGGCCACAGTCACCGGAGCGCCGAACTTCGCGTACGAGCTGTGCCTCGAGAAGGTGCTTCAGGAGCAACTGACCGACCTCGATCTGAGCAGTCTCGAGGTGGCCTTCTGCGGCGCCGAAACCGTGTGCGCCGACACGCTGCAGCGATTCGCGTCGCGTTTCGAGGTGTGCGGTTTTCGCAGCCGTTCGTTCTTCCCGTGCTATGGGCTCGCCGAGGCGACCTTGATGGTGTCGGGCGGGCCTGAAGGTGGGTCGGCACGCTTCGTCAATGTGGCAACGGGTGCACTCGGGCAGGGCCGGGTCGCCGCCCCGCAGGCCGCAGAGCCGGCGCAACTGCTGGTGAGTTGCGGGCAGGTGCTGGCCGGACTCGACGTGGTCATCGTGGACACGAACACCCTGCGGCCGTGTCCCGAGGACCGGGTGGGCGAGGTCTGGGTCCGCGGCAG
>NZ_JBFUGN010001377.1:0-1251 GCF_056402895.1 Rhizobacter sp. P3_B12
ATTGAACGCGCAGCCGGGCGGGATCGCGTTCAGCCGCGGCATCGCGCCGTCGATCTGCAGCAGGCGCTCGCGGTCGAGGTCCATCGCGGGGATCGAGCCCATCAGCCCGGCGGTGTAGGGGTGCGCCGGCGCATGGATCACGTCGTTCACCGGGCCGATCTCGGCGACGCGGCCGGCGTACATCACCGCGACGCGGTCGCAGGTCTCGGCGATCACGCCCATGTCGTGCGTGACCAGCATCACCGCCGCACCGTGCTCCCGGCACAGCCGCTTCAGCAGCGAAATGATCTGCGCCTGGATCGACACGTCCAGCGCGGTGGTCGGCTCGTCGGCGACGATCAGCTGCGGGTTGCCGGCCAGCGCGAGCGCGATCACCACGCGCTGGCGCATGCCGCCGGAGAACTGGTGCGGGTACTGGTCGATGCGCGCCTCGGCGGCCGGGATGCCGGTCTCCTTCAGCAACTCGATCGCGCGCTGCCGTGCCTTCGCCGCATCGAGCGGCAGGTGGGTCCGGATCGTCTCGACGAGCTGTCGGCCGACGGTGAACAGCGGGTTCAGCGAGGTCAGCGGATCCTGGAAGATCGCGCCGATGTGCTTGCCGCGCATGCGGCGCATCTGCTCGTACGGCAGGTTGTCGATGCGCTGGCCCTGGAAGCGGATCTCGCCGGCGGCCACGCGGCCGGGCGGATCGAGCAGCCCGATGATCGCGGCACCGGTGAGCGATTTGCCGGCTCCCGATTCGCCGACCACGCCGAGGATCTCGCCGGGCGCGATGTCGAACGACACGTCGTCGAGCGCCACCAGCGTGCCGCGCCGCGTCGGGAACTCGACGCGCAGGTTCTTCACTTCGAGCAGGGCCGGCATGTCAGCGGAGCTTCGGGTTGAGGGCGTCGCGCAACCAGTCGCCGAGCAGGTTCACGCTCAGCGCGATCATCACCAGCATCGCGCCGGGGTAGAGCGTGATCCACCACTCGCCGGAGAACAGCAGGTCGTTGCCGACACGGATCAGCGTGCCGAGCGACGGCGAGGTCGGGGGCACGCCGACGCCGAGGAACGACAACGTGGCTTCGATCAGGATCGCCGACGCCACCTGGATCGTCGCCAGCACCATCACCGGCCCGGTGACGTTGGGCAGCACGTGGCGCCGCATGATGCGCAGCGTCGACACGCCGATCACGCGCGCCGCCTGCACGTACTCCTTGTTGCGCTCGACCAGCGTCGAGCCGCGCACCGGGCGCGCGTACTGCACCC
>NZ_JBFUGN010001378.1:0-1249 GCF_056402895.1 Rhizobacter sp. P3_B12
GTGCGTGCCGAGACAGCCCTGATCCGGCTGTGCGGCGCGGCCGACCGGGCGGCCACGCTGGCATCCGTCGAGCGGGCCGACCGCGCGGCGCAGCAGCTCTACCAGTCGGTGCGCGGCATGCTGCGCCGGCTGCGCCCGGCCAACCTCGACGAGMTGGGCCTGGTCGACGCGCTGCAGGAGCTGTGCGAGGCGTGGGAGGAGCGCAGTGGCGTGCCCTGCATCTTTCACCACGAGACGCTGCCGCGGGAGCTGGGCGATGCGGTCGACATCGCGCTCTACCGCGTGACGCAGGAGGCCCTGACCAACGTGATGCGCCACGCACGCGCGAGCGCGGTGCACGTGAAGCTGGGCCGCAGCGCGCAGGGCGAGCTGCAGCTCAGCGTGGAGGACGATGGCCGGGGCATGGACCTGGCCGTCGCCACGCGTGGCCTCGGGCTGCTGGGTGCCACCGAGCGTGCCGCGGCGCTGGGTGGCGAGCTGGAGGTGCGTGCGTCGCCCGGCGCTGGGGTGCAGCTGGTGCTGCGCGTGCCGATGCCGGTTGCGTTCCGACCGGCTGCCGCATTGCCCGAGAAGGCGCCCGCATGATCCGCGTGCTGCTCGCCGACGACCACCCGGTGGTGCGCAGCGGCTACCTGCGGCTGCTCGACCAGGCAGGCGACATCCGGGTGGTGGCCGAGGCCGGCGACACCGACGAGGCCTGCGCGGCCTTCATCGCGCAT
This sequence comes from Rhizobacter sp. P3_B12, assembly GCF_056402895.1. Taxonomy (NCBI): domain Bacteria; kingdom Pseudomonadati; phylum Pseudomonadota; class Betaproteobacteria; order Burkholderiales; family Sphaerotilaceae; genus Rhizobacter; species Rhizobacter sp. P3_B12. The sequence continues at coordinate 720 of NZ_JBFUGN010001378.1, forward strand.
CAGCCCGACGTGCTGGTGACGGATCTCGCGATGCCCGGGGGCGGGGGGCTCGAACTGCTGCGCCGTGTTCTGCTGCGCGACGCGCAGGCGCGGCTGCTGGTGTTCAGCATGCACGATGCGCCGGTGCTGGTGCGGCGCGCGCTGCAGGCCGGCGCGCGCGGCTTCCTGACGAAGGCCAGTGCGCCCGAGTGCCTGGTCGATGCGGTGCGCGAACTGCATGCCGGGCGCCGCTACCTGGGGCGCGAGTTGCCAGCGGGCTTGCTCGAACGTGATCCGCACGACGAGGCCGGCCGGCTGGCCGAGCTGAGCGCACGTGAGTTCGAGGTGTTCCGGCTGCTCGCGCAAGGCCACTCGGCCGGCGCCTGCGCCGAGGTGCTGAAGCTCAGCCCGAAGACGGTGGCGAACCTGCAGACGGCGATCAAGGACAAGCTCGGCGTGGCTACATCTGCCGCGCTGGTGCACTTGGCGATCCGGCATCAGGTGATCAGTACGGCGGGTTTTTAGCGGGTCCGATACGCGTGGATCAAGTC
>NZ_JBFUGN010001379.1:0-1249 GCF_056402895.1 Rhizobacter sp. P3_B12
GCGCACGAGGCGGGCCTGCGCCGCATGCAGGCGGGCGGGCCGCCGCACGTGCTCGGCAAGCGCATGGAGCTGCACGCGCTGCGCGCCGACGGCAGCGAGTTCCCGATCGAGATGGTGCTGTGGCGCAGCGATGTCGGCGGCACCGCGTTCTACACCGCGTCGATCGYCGACGTGTCCGAGCGCCAYGRCGCSGCGCGSGAGATCGAGCGCCAGCGCGAGGCSCTGCGCCAGGGCGAGMRGCTSACCGCGATGGGCAGCCTGCTGGCCGGCGTCGCGCACGAGCTGAACAACCCGCTCGCGATCGTGATGGGGCGCGCCASSCTGCTSGAGGAGAAATGCGAGGACCGGCCCGACCTGMAGSMCGACGTGCWGCGCATCCGCGAGGCSGCCGAGCGCTGCGGGCGCATCGTGCGCACCTTCCTSRACATGGCGCGCAGCCGCCCGTCGCAACGCGGCGTGGTGCTGCTGAACGACCTGGTGCGCGCGTCGGCCGACCTGCTGGGCTACACCTACCGCAGCCACAACGTCGCGCTGCAGCTCGACCTGATGCCGCAGCTGCCGGGCGTGATGGGCGACGGCGACCAGATCTCGCAGATCGTGCTGAACCTGATGGTCAATGCGCAGCAGGCGCTGTCGCTGACGACCGGCGAGCGGCGCATCCACATCAGCACCGGCGTCGAGCAGCGCCGCACCGACCGCGAGCCGCGCGTGTGGCTGCGCGTCGTCGACACCGGCCCGGGCGTGGCGCCCGAGGTGCGCGTGCGGCTGTTCGAGACCTTCTTCACCACCAAGCCGGAGGGGCTGGGCACCGGGCTCGGGCTGTCGGTGTCGCGCTCGGTGGYGCGCGAGCATGGCGGCGACCTGGTGCTCGAGTCGACGGCGCAGGGCGCGTCGTTCCGCCTGAGCCTGCCGCTGAGCGGCGAGGCCGAACCGGTGCCCGAGGAACCGGTGCCGCCGCCCACCGAGGTGCCGGCGCTGGCGCAGGTGCTGGTGGTCGACGACGAGCCCGAGCTGGCCGAGCTGCTGCGCGACATGCTCGAGCGTGCCGGCTATGCGGTGGCGACGGCGCTGTCCGGCGCGGTCGCGCTGGAGCTGCTGGATGCGGCGCGCTTCGATGCGGTGGTGTCCGACCTGCGCATGCCCGACATGGACGGTGCGGCGCTGTGGCGGGCCGCGTCGGCGCGGCAGCCGGAACTGGCGCAGCGCTTCCTGTTCGTCACCGGCGACACGCTGTCGCCCGATGCGAGCG
>NZ_JBFUGN010001380.1:0-1248 GCF_056402895.1 Rhizobacter sp. P3_B12
CGGTGGCGATGCTGCTGCCGATCACCTCGCACGTCGAGCCGACCGCCTCGATGATCATGTTCGCCGGCATCTACTACGGCGCGATGTATGGCGGCTCGACCACCTCGATCCTGCTGAACACCCCGGGCGAGACCGGCAGCATGGTCACCGCGATGGAGGGCAACCTGATGGCCAAGAGCGGCCGCGCCGGCGCGGCGCTCGCCACCTCGGCGATCGGCTCGTTCTTTGCCGGCACGATCGCCACCGTGCTCGTCACGCTGTTCGCGCCCGGCCTCGCCGAGTTCGCGCTGCGCTTCGGCCCGCCGGAGTACTTCGCGCTGATCCTGCTGGCCTTCACCACCGTATCGTCGGTGCTCGGGCAGAGCACGCTGCGCGGCATGACCAGCCTGGTGCTGGGCCTGTCGGTCGGCATCATCGGCATCGACCAGATCTCCGGCCAGGCGCGCTTCACGCTGTACAACGTGCCCGAGCTGGTCGACGGCATCGAAGTGGTGCTGGTGGCGGTCGGGCTGTTCGCGGTCGGCGAGGCGATGTACACGATGATGTACGAGGGCCGCCAGGACGAGACGCGCAACAAGATGTCGAGCCTGTGGATGACGAAGAGCGACTGGAAGCGCTCGTGGCCGGCCTGGCTGCGCGGCACGCTGATCGGCTTCCCGTTCGGCACCATCCCGGCCGGCGGCACCGAGATCCCGACCTTCCTGTCGTACGGCGCCGAGCGCAAGCTGTCGAAGCACCCGGAAGAGTTCGGCACCGTCGGCGCGATCGAAGGCGTGGCCGGCCCGGAGGCCGCCAACAACGCGGCGGTGGCCGGCACGCTGGTGCCGCTGCTGACGCTGGGCATCCCCACCTCCACCACCGCAGCGATCCTGCTGTCGGCGTTCCAGAACTATGGCATCCAGCCCGGCCCGACGCTGTTCCAGACCTCGTCGGCGCTGGTGTGGGCGCTGATCGCGTCGATGTACATCGGCAACGTGATGCTGCTGGTGCTGAACCTGCCGCTGGTCGGCCTGTGGGTGAAGCTGCTGAAGATCCCGAAGCCGGCGCTGTACGCGGGCATCCTGATCTTCGCGACGGTCGGCGTCTACGGCATGCGGCAGTCGGCCTTCGACCTGTTCCTGCTGTACGGCATCGGGCTGCTGGGCGTCGTGATGCGCCGCTTCGACTTCCCGACCGCCCCGGTGATCGTCGGCATGATCCTCGGGCCGCTTGGCGAGGCCCACATGCGCAACGCAATGTCCATCGGGG
>NZ_JBFUGN010001381.1:0-1246 GCF_056402895.1 Rhizobacter sp. P3_B12
GCGGGCGCTGCTGCACGACCCACCGGTGCTGCTGATGGACGAGCCCTTCGGCGCGCTCGATGCGATGACGCGCGAGCGCATGAACCTGGAGCTGCAGCGCATCTGGGGCGCGGCCGGCAAGACGGTGCTGCTGATCACGCACAGCATCSMSGAGGCGATCTTCCTGTCGGACCGGGTGGTGGTGATGACCGAGCGGCCGGGCGCCATCGCCGCGGTGTACGACATCGCGCTGCCGCGACCGCGCTCGCTCGAGGTGATGGGCAGCGAGGCGTTCGCCGCGTATGCGAAGACGCTGCGCGCGCACTTCTACGCGCAGGGGTCGCTCGATGCGCATTGAAGGCATCCTGCTGGTCGTGCGCGCGGTCGACTGCGGCGTGCGGCCGGTGGCGCTGCGCCTGYCGTTCCGCTTCGGCGCGGTCACGCTCGATCGCTGCCCGCAGCTGTTCGTGCGCGCCACCGTCGAGGTGGCCGGCCGCGGCAGCTGGCAGGGCCACGCGGCCGAGCTGATGGTGCCGAAGTGGTTCGACAAGCGCGCCGGCTTCTCGCACGCGCAGAACGTCGAGCACCTGGCCAACGCGGTCGAGCGCACGGTGCAGGCCTATGCCGGCGACGCGTCGGCCAGCGCGTTCGAGCTGTTCCAGCGCCACGCGGCCGCGCTGGCCGACGCCGGCCGCCACGCCGGCGCGACCGAGCTGTCGAGCGCCTTCGGCCCGGCAGTCGTCGATCGCGCGGTGATCGACGCGCTGTGCCAGGCGCTCGGCGTGTCGGTGTTCGATGCGGTCGCTCGCAACGCGATCGGCCTGCAGCCCAGCGCGCTGCTGCCCGACCTGCGAGGCTTCGACTGGAACGGATGGCTGCCGACGCTGGTGCCGCGGCTGCGCATCGAGGCCCGCCACACCATCGGCATGCTCGATGCGCTGCAGGCGCAGCCCGCGGATGCCGGCCCGCTGCCGGTGAGCCTGCCGGCGGTGATCGCGCGCTACGGGCACCGCGTGTTCAAGATCAAGCTCGGCGGCGATCCGCAGGCCGATGTGCAACGCCTCGGCGAGGTGCTGGCGGTGCTCGACCGCGAGGCGCCCGGCCACCGCTACACGCTCGACGGCAACGAGCAGTACGGCGACACCACCGCGCTCTCCGAGCTGTTCGCACGGCTGGCCGCCCTGCCCGCGTACGCCGCGCGGCCCGACGCGCTGCTGTACCTCGAGCAGCCGCTGCCGCGCGATCGCTCGTTCGATGGCGCACTGCC
>NZ_JBFUGN010001382.1:0-1246 GCF_056402895.1 Rhizobacter sp. P3_B12
CCACCTGCACCGCGGCCGCCACCGCCACCACCGCCGGCATGCCGATGGCCGCCGCGGCCGGCGCCTTCGCCGATCACCATGCGGCCGAGCACGATCGGCTCGGGACGCTCATTGGCACTCGGCTCGAAGCCCGGCACGTTCTCTTTCGGGATCTCGCGCTTGATCAGCTTCTCGATGTCGCGCAGGAAGCCGTTCTCGTCGACGCACACCAGCGACACCGCTTCGCCCTGCGCACCCGCGCGGCCGGTGCGGCCGATGCGGTGCACGTAGTCCTCGGGCACGTTCGGCAGCTCGAAGTTGACGACGTGTGGCAGCTGGTCGATGTCGATGCCGCGCGCCGCGATGTCGGTGGCCACCAGCACCTGCAGGTCGCCGGTCTTGAAGTCGGCCAGCGCCTTGGTGCGCGCGCTCTGGCTCTTGTTGCCGTGGATCGCCATCGCGCTGATGTCCTGCTTCAGCAGGTGCTCGACCAGCCGGTTCGCGCCGTGCTTCATGCGCGTGAAGACCAGCACCTGGTTCCAGTCGTTCGACTTGATCAGGTGCGTCAGCAGCTCTTTCTTCATCTCGCGGCCGACCGGATGCACCTTCTGCGCGATCGCGTCGTTGGTCTGGTTGCGGCGCGCCACTTCGATCAGCGCCGGCTTGTTCAGCAGGCGGTCGGCGAGCGTCTTGATCTCGTCGCTGAAGGTGGCCGAGAACAGCAGGCTCTGCTTCTGCGCCGGCACGATGGCCAGCACCTTCTTGATGTCGTGGATGAAGCCCATGTCGAGCATGCGATCGGCTTCGTCTAGCACGAAGATCTCGACGTGGCTCAGGTCGAGCGTGCGCTGCTGGTGGTGGTCGAGCAGGCGGCCGGGCGTGGCCACCAGGATGTCGACGCCCTTGCGCAGGCGGTCGATCTGCGGCTGCATGCCGACGCCGCCGAACATCACCATCGAGGTGAGCTGCAGGTACTTGCCGTAGGTGCGCACGCTCTCTTCGACCTGCGCCGCGAGTTCGCGGGTGGGCGTGAGGATCAGCGCGCGGATCGGCAGCTTGCCGCGTGCGTCGCGCACCGCCGGCTTGGCCGACAGGCGCTGCAGCATCGGCAGCGTGAAGCCGGCGGTCTTGCCGGTGCCGGTCTGGGCGCCGGCGAGCAGGTCGCCGCCGGACAGCACGGCCGGGATGGCCTGTGCCTGGATGGGAGTGGGAACGGTGTAGCCCTGTTCGTGAACGGCACGCAGCAGGGGCTCGGACAGGCCGAGGG
>NZ_JBFUGN010001383.1:0-1246 GCF_056402895.1 Rhizobacter sp. P3_B12
ACGACGCGCTGATCCTCGACATCGGCCTGCCCGGCATCGACGGCATCGAGACGCTGCGCCGCGTGCGTGCGCAGGGCTCGAAGCTGCCGGTGCTGATGCTGACGGCGCGCGACACCGTCGCGGAGCGCGTGCACGGGCTCGAGGTCGGCGCCGACGACTACCTCGTCAAGCCGTTCGCGCCGGTCGAGCTGGTGGCGCGGCTGCGCGCCCTCGCCCGCCGCCACGAGAACCGGCTGGCCGAAGTGCTGGCGGTCGGCCGGCTGCGCTTCGACCCGCGCGAGTTGCGCGCCTGGCTGGGCGACGAGGCGGTGAAGCTCTCGCGCCGCGAGTGCGACGTGCTGCAGTACCTGATGCTGAAGGCCGGCCGTGTCGTGCCGCGCGAGCAGCTGGTCGCGCTGGTGCCGGGCTGGAGCGGTGCCACCTCGGACAACGCGCTGGACCTGCTGGTGTCGCGCCTGCGCACGAAGATCGAGCCCGCCGGCGTGCGCCTGCGCACCGTGCGCGGGCTGGGCTACCTGCTCGACACCGGAGATGAACCATGACGGCCCGCACCGCTCCCGCCCACAGCCTGCAGCGCACGCTGCTGATGTGGCTGATCCTGCCGCTGGTGGCGCTCGTGCCGCTGGCGGCGGCCCTGGTCTATGCGCTCGCCGTGCGCCCCGCGCTCGACGGCCTGGACCGCGCGCTGACCGACACCGCGGTCGCGCTGACCAACATCCTCGAGATGCGCGACGGGCAGGCCACGCTGCCGCTGAGCAACCAGACCTTGCGCGCACTGCGCGCGGACCTGGTCGACAACGTGGCCTTCGTCGTCGGCGACCCCCAGGGCCGGCCGCTCGGTGGCGATGCCGCGCTGCTCGCGCACGCCCCGGYACTGCGCGCCGGCGAGTGGCGCTTCTTCGACGACACGCTGCACGGCCGGCCGATGCGCGCGGCCGCCTTCGGTGCCCGCTGCGGCTCGTCGACGCAGATCTGCACGGTGCTGGTCGCCGAATCGCTCGGCAAGCGCCAGGATGCCGAACGCGCGGTCGCCCTGGCCGCGCTGGCCGCCTCGGTGCTGCTGGCGCTGTCGCTCGGCCTGCTGGCGGTGGTGGCGGTGCGGCGCGGCCTGCGGCCGCTGCAGCGCGCGTCGGTCGAGATCGGAGCGCGCTCGCTGCAACGCCTGGAGCCGATCGAGCCGGCCACCGTGCCGCGCGAGGTGGCGCCGTTCGTGCTGGCCCTGAACGAGCTGTTCGGGCGGCTGCGC
>NZ_JBFUGN010001384.1:0-1241 GCF_056402895.1 Rhizobacter sp. P3_B12
CCGCCGTGCTGGGCAGCACCTACGCGATCGACGGCGCCATCATGCCGGTGATGCGCGGCCAGCAGCTCACCGAGACGCGCGCCGACATGCGCCGCAACGACGGCGTGCTGAGTTTCGACAACCGGCTGCTGCGCAGCTTCGCCGGCGACACGCGCTCGTCCGACATCACGCGGCTGGACCGCAAGCTGGTGTGGACGCAGAACATCGCGAAGAAGACCTACACCGAATGCCCGCTGACCGGCTGCCCGCGGCAGGCGCAGCCGCAGCAACCCGACAAGCCGAAGCAGCCCGAGCAGCCGTCGAAGCCGTCCGAGCCGTCGTGCCCGCTGGTGCTGAAGAAGAACGAGCTGAAGGTGGTGGCCACCGGCGAACGCAAGGCGATCGGCGCGTTCAACAGCGAGCGCTTCCAGCTCGCCTGGGTGCTGGAGCTGGAGGATCCGCAGGGCCGGCGCAACAGCAACCGGGTGCAGCTCGACCTGTGGACCACGCCCGAGGTGGGTGCGGTGAAGGAGGTGCAGGCGATCACGCAGGCCTTCCAGGCGCGCCATGCGGCGGCGCTGTCAGCGGGCGGCGAGCATCCGTTCGGCAAGTACCTGCCGAAGGAGGTGACCGGCTCGATGGGCGCGCTGCTGCGCAACCTGGGCGGCGCCAACGCGAAGACGACCGCGGCCTGGGGCAACGAGCTGAAGAAGGTGCGCGGCTACCCGATGGCGATGACGCTCGCCTGGACGGCCGCCGGCAATGCCTGCGGCGACGATGCGTCGGCCGCGCGCGGCAACACCTCGGCACCGAGCGTCGGCAGCCTGCTGGGCGGCCTGCTCGGTGGGACAGGCGGCGACGGCAAGCCGGCCGGCACCGCGGGCGGCCCGCTGCTGAGCTACAGCTACGAGGTGAAGACGCTCGAGGTGAAGCCGGTCAGCGACGGCTGGTTCATGCCGGACGCCGGCTTCCAGCGCGCACAGTGACCGATCGTCGATGACCGGTGACCTGTTCGATGCGATCGACGATGCGCCGCCGTCGCAGGAGGTGATCGCCGACGGTGCGGTGGTGTTGCGCCGGCTGGCGCTGCTGCGTGCGCCCGCCTTGCTGGCCGACCTGCAGCCGGTGCTGGCGGCGTCGCCATGGCGGCACCTGGTGACGCCGGGCGGGCAGCGCATGTCGGTCGCGATGACCAACTGCGGGCCGCTCGGCTGGGTGTCCGACCGGCGCGGCTACCGCTACCAGGCGACCGATCCGCAGAC
>NZ_JBFUGN010001385.1:0-1240 GCF_056402895.1 Rhizobacter sp. P3_B12
CGCCCGGGGCCAGCGGCAGGCTGCGCTGGCTGAGCACGCTGCCGACCGACCAGGTGAGGCAGGCCGTCGCAATCGCGAACAGCCCGACCGGCGAGGCCTGGAAGCCGGCGCCCTGGGTCAGCATCAGCACGCCGGCCAGCCCGACCGCGATGCCCAGCAGCTCGAGGCGGCTGGGCACCACGCGCCACAGCAGGTTCAGCCCGGCGATCATCAGCGGCACCACCGCGATGAACGCGACCACCAGGCCCGAGCCTACGGTTTGCTCCGAATACGCGGTGCCACCCATGCCGCCGCCCAGCATCAGCGCGCCGACCACCAGCGCATTGCGCCACTGCACGAGGTTGGGCCATGGCGCGCCGCGCCAGCGCATCCACGCCATCAGCAGCACGCCGGCGAACAGGAAGCGCGAGCCCATCTGCAGGAAGGGCGRGAAGCTGACCAGCGCGAACTTGATCGCGAGGTAGGTGGAGCCCCAGACCAGCCAGGTGGCGGCCAGGCACAGCAGGATCAGCGCCTGCGGGCCGTGGCGTTCGGGCTGCAGCGAGGCGGTCGGAGAGGAGGCGGACATGGTGCGTGTTCGGTGCGGAAAACAGGTCGACATCGTACGAAGGCGGGCGCGTCATTGGAATGCAAGAAGCAAGGTCGACGGATGCAACGCATGCTATGTTTGAAGGACTTTCGGAGGTTTTGCCTTGAACCTTGACATCGACGCCCATGACACGCGCATCCTCGCCGAGCTGCAGGCCGATGCGCGCCTGACGATGGCCGAACTCGGCCGCCGCGTGCACCTGAGCCAGCCGGCCGTGACCGAGCGGGTGCGCAAGCTCGAGGCCGCCGGCGTGATCACCGGCTACCGCGCGACGGTCGACCTCGGCAAGCTCGGCTACGGCATCCGTGCGATGGTGCGCGTGGGCCGCGCCGAATACGCGCGGGTCGTCAAGCTGGTGCAGCAGAGTCCCGAGGTGGTCAGCGCCTACAACGTGACCGGCGAGGACAGCTGGCTGCTCGAGATCGCGGTGATCGACGTGCCCCACCTCGATGCCGTCGTCACGAAGTTCTGCCTGCTGACCGAGACTTCCACTGCGATCATCCTGAACACCCCGCGCGAGCACCAGACGATGCTGCCGCCGCGCCGCGAAGATGTGAAACCCCCGATCAAGAAAGTCACCGCATGAGCGCCGAGCACCCGAACGATTTCGCCACCTGCGACCTGTGCGATGCGCACAAGAACGACACCGAC
>NZ_JBFUGN010001386.1:0-1238 GCF_056402895.1 Rhizobacter sp. P3_B12
CTGGAAGATTCACTGGAATGACGATCGAACTTGCTGCCCTGTCACATCGCTTCGTGCAATTGCCAGCAGGAAAACGCGCGGCGTTCATCGAACGGCTGCGTGCCGAAGGGCTGGATTTCGGCGCGCTGCCGCTGATCGCCCGCGAGCCCGGCATGCCGGCGCCGCTCGCGCCGGCGCAGCGCGCGCTGTGGCTGGCGTGGCAGCGCGCACCGCAGTCGCCGGCCTACAACCTGGCCGGTCGACTGCGCATTCGAGGCGGGTGCAGTGGCGATGACGTGCAGGCCGCCGTGCGACGGTTGGTGCAGCGGCACGAGGTGCTGCGCACGCGGATCGCGCTGGATGCCGAGGGGCAGGCGGTGCAGGCGGTGGACGAGTCGGCGGCATTCGGCTGGTCCGAACACGAGGGAAGCAGCGACGATGCGGCGCGAGACTTCGCCGCGCAGCCGTTCGACCTGGAGCACGGCCCCGTCTTCCGCGCGGCCCTGCACCGCGAGCCCGACGGCACGCTGGCGCTGCTGCTCGGCGTGCACCACATCGCGGCCGACGGCGGCTCGGTGGCGCTGCTGCTGCAGGAGCTCTCGTCGCTGCTGCAGCACCCCACCCAGGCCCTGGCGCCGCTGGCGCTGCAGTACGCCGACCATGCGCAATGGCAGCAACGCTGGCTCGACGCTGGCGAGCTGGCACGCCAGCAGGCCTGGTGGCTCGATGAACTGCGCGATGCGCCGCTCGCCACCACGCTGCCACTGGACCRCACGCGCGGGGCGCAGCGCAGCGCCCGCGGCGCGCTGCTGGGCTTCGGGCTGGCACCCGAGACCGGCGATGCGCTGCTCGCGCTCGCGCGCCGCGACGCCGCCTCGCCCGCGATGGTGACGCTGGCCTTGCTCGCGCTGCTGCTGCACCGCTATGGCGGCGACCGCGACCTGTGCGTCGGCGTGCCGTCGGYGAACCGCGACCGCGCCGAACTGGCCGGCATGGTGGGCCACTTCACGAACGTGCTGGTGCTGCGGCTGCGCATCGACCCGCAGCAGGGCTTCGCGGCCTTGCTGCGCCAGGTGCGCGAACGGCTGCTGGCCGCACGGCAGCAGGCGCACCTGCCGCTGGATCAGCTGGTCGAGGCGCTCGGCATCGAGCGCAGCGCGGGGCTGAATCCGTTGTTCCAGGTGAAATGCGCCTCGCAGGTGACTGGCGGGCAGCAGCCAGCGTCCGACGGCAAGGCGCCTCACAGCCCATGGCAGATC
>NZ_JBFUGN010001387.1:0-1237 GCF_056402895.1 Rhizobacter sp. P3_B12
ACGCTGTCCTGAACTGAACCCCCGTTCGCCCTGAGCCTGTGGAAGGGCCCGATCGTCCTGAGCTTGTCGAAGGACCTGAGCCTGTCGAAGGCCTTGCGCGCTTCGGGCACAACCCTTCGATGGACGGGCCTTCGACAGGCTCAGTCCCTGCTCAGGGCGAACGGAATCAAGAACCTCTTGGGCTCAGGGCGAACGGGACTCGTCGCCATTCGTCCCTACCGGATACACGCGTCATGAAGATTCATTCCCTGCTGCCGGCATGCGTTGCGCTGGCTTCTGCCTTCGCTTCCCTTCACGCCCTGGCCCACGAACCCGGCGCCCATGTGCACGGCGTCGCCGAACTGCGCGTCGTCGTCGACGGCCCGCAACTGCAGATCAGCCTCGAGAGCCCGCTCGACAACCTGCTCGGCTTCGAGCACGTGCCGCGCACCGACGTGCAACACACGGCAGTGCGCCAGATGGCACGCACGCTGCGCGATGCCGGCGGCGTGTTCACGCCGACCGCCGCGGCGCATTGCCATCTCGCCACCGTGCGGCTCGCGTCGTCGGCGGCACTCGGCGAGTCGATCGAGGCGACGCCGGCCGACGGCGACGGCCACGCCGACCTCGATGCCGACTTCAGCTGGACCTGCGACGCGCCGCAGGCGCTGGCCGGCGTCGATGTCGACCTGATGCGCCACTTCCCCAACCTGCGCCGGCTCAAGGTGCAGGTCGCCGCGCCATCGGGCCAGCGTGCGCTCGACCTGCTGCCGGGCCGCCGGAGCGTCGCATGGTGAGCCCGGCCCCTGCCCCCCTGCTGCAGGTGCAGCAGCTGCGCTTTCGCTGGCACCCCACGCTGCCGCCCTGCCTCGACATCGACGACTTCAGCGTGCAAGCCGGCGAGCGCGTGTTCCTGCACGGCCCGAGCGGCAGCGGCAAGAGCACGCTGCTCGGCCTGCTGGGCGGCGTGCTGGTGCCCGACGCGGGCCGCGTGACGGCGCTCGGCCAGCAGGTCTCCGCATTGCCTGGTGCCGCGCGGGATCGCTTCCGCGTCGACCACGTCGGCTTCGTGTTCCAGCAGTTCAACCTGGTGCCCTACCTGAGCGTGCTCGACAACGTGCTGCTGCCGTGCCGGTTCTCGGCGCTGCGCGCGCAGCGGGCGCTGTCGGCCTCCGATGGCGACCTGGTGCACGAGGCGCGCCGCCTGCTGGAGGCGCTCGACCTGTCGCGCACGCTGCTCACGCGTCCGGCCACCCAG
>NZ_JBFUGN010001388.1:0-1237 GCF_056402895.1 Rhizobacter sp. P3_B12
TTGCTGTGCGCGAGCGCCTGGTTGGTGCGGCGCACGCGGCGCATCATCAGCAGCACCACCGCGAACGACAGCACGAAGGTCGCCGCGAGCAGCCACCACAGGCGCTGCTGCAGGTCGCGGCGCTGCAGCTGCGTGCTCTTGATCGCGTTGTCGCTGTTCAGCAGCGCGAGCGCGCGGCCGCGGCGGTCGCTGTCGTACTGCTCCTGCAGCTCGAGGATGGCCTTCTGCTGGTCGCGCTGCACCAGCTTGTCGGCGATCGCACGGTGGCGGTGCAGCGCCTGCACCGCGGCGGCGGCGTCGCCGGCCTTCTCGAGCGCGGTGCCGAACTCCAGCAGCACGTCGGACACCAGCGGCGCATCGCCGCGGCGCTCGGCCATCGACAGCGCCAGCTCCACATGCCGCTTGCCGTCGGCCACGTCGCCCAGGCCGATGTGGGCCAGGCCCATGTTCCACAGCGCGATGATCTCGCTGCTGGTGTCGCGCACCTCGCGCGTCAGCGGCAGCGCCTCCTGCGCGCGGCGCAGCGCGGTGCGGTAGTCGCCGCGCTGCAGGAAGAAATCCGACATGTTGGCCAGCAGCAGCGCCTCGTCGAGCTTGGCGCCGGCCTCGTGCGCATAGTTGATCGCGGACTGCATCGAATGCAGCTCCGCGGCGACCTCGGTCGGGCCGTCGAGCAGGATGCCCTGGATGTTGTGCACGCGGGCCAGCGAGATCTTGTCGTCGGCGGCCGTCGCGATCGCCAGCGCCTCGGCATTGGTGCTGCGCGCGCGCTCGGGCTGCTGCGCCTTGTAGAGCGAGTAGGCGGCGCGCGAGCGGGCCTCGGCGCGGTGCCAGGCGATGCCGAGCTGGTCCGCGAGGTCGATCTCCTGCAGGTGCAGCCGCACCGCGTCGTCGAGCTTGCCGGCGCGCTGCTTGGCCTTCGAATGCGCGGCCAGGAAACGCAGGCGGCTCGCGGCCGGCGTCGACGCGGGCAGTTCGGCCGCGGCGGCATTCAGCAGCTGGTCGGCCTCGCGCGCGTCGCCGCTCTTCAGCGCCATGCTGGCCTGGATCAGCCGCGCGGCCGCATCGGTGGCGGGCGTCGCCTGCTGCCGCAGCCGGCGGGCGCAGTCGGTGGCCGCGTCGAACTCCGAGGCCTCGGTGTGCATCAGGCCCTGCAGCGTGAGCCCGTCGACCCACTCGCCGCTGCCGATCGCGAGCGCGGCGACGCGCGTGCGCAGCAGCGCGGCCGTGTCGGATG
>NZ_JBFUGN010001389.1:0-1235 GCF_056402895.1 Rhizobacter sp. P3_B12
CGACGGGATGACCTTCCCCAAGGTTTTCCCGCGTTCGCTCGTGTGCACGCGCCAGGGCGTTTGTCCCAAGTCTATTTAGCAGCTGGCGAGCGCTTGTTTCTTGTCGATTTTTGGACCAAGGGCGTTCAGCTTGCGAGGGGGCAGACTCCCAACGTCGAACTCGCCGCCTCAGCTATAGATTTCTGGATAGCCGGTCTATCGAACTCAATGGCCTTGGCGGCATCCTTCCCCTTCGTTTCAGTCGCCGAGGGTGCCGAAGCTTTTGAAAGTGGCAAGGCTACGCAGCGGGCTTGGGATACGTATCTGCAGCGGGCCCCGACGGATTTCCCTGAACTCTCAGTATTCATACGTCTCGCGTACGAGACCCCACAACTGAGGCAGCTATTCCCTTTCACGAGCTTGTCGCGCTTGTGCTTCAGCAGGTGCACGGGCTACCCATACACCGAGGACTGCCCAGTGGTCGGGTGCACGCCCGAAGGCAAGCACACCGTGTCGATTCCAGGACGCAGTCTCCCTGCATCGGGTCTCACAGCAGACGAGGCTCTCGAATTGGTCCTGCGCAGCTTGCCTGAGAGCGTAGGTCCCGCCGTGGATGGCACGGCTGAAGATTTGTCTCGCTGAGCATGTAGCCCAACACTTCAATCAAGCGGTCTTCCCTGCTGAGGCCCCTCACGTCAACCGTTGAGCGGCAGTTCGTTGGATGTCGAGACCAGAAGGGTCGTTTGGAGGCAAGCTGCAGTTGAGCCCGAACGTCTTCAGCCGGCCAGGAGCAGTCGGTCGGCAGTGTCGGCTTTAGAGTAGTCCCATCGTATGCATAGCTTCAACATCTTCGCCGACTATTTCCAGTTCTACCTGCAAGACGAAGCAGCTGACGGCAACCTTTCGGACACTTGGCCTGATGAAGCGGTTGCGCGACTGCTTGCGGTTATACCCGGCACCGTCGGCGTCGGCACGGTCAGGAACATGGAAGTTCCTGCCACATTGGAGATCCTGAAATCATCGCCTCCAACGAACGCGACGGCCTACGATCACGTCGTTGAATGCCCGCTGTTCGTAGCCGGTGAGAACTTGGTCATTGCCGGTTGCACCGACTATTTTCCAGGTGCGGCCCGCATTCCTGTGACCCCTGGGACTTATCGCGTGCGTGTTTGCTTCTCCGGCCTCGATTCGTTGTCTGAGGATGGCCTCGACGGCGATGATCGGTACCATCTTCAGATCTGGCCCGCCCCGTTGGA
>NZ_JBFUGN010001390.1:0-1234 GCF_056402895.1 Rhizobacter sp. P3_B12
GTCCTGGCCATCGATCAGCACGCGGCCCGATTCGACGTCGTAGAAGCGCAGCAGCAGGTTCACGATGGTCGACTTGCCGGCGCCCGAGCGCCCGACCAGGCCGATCTTCTCGCCGGGGCGGATGTGCAGCGACAGCCCGTCGATCACCGGCTTGCTGCCGCCATAGGCGAAGCCCACCTGCTCGAAGCGGATCTCGCCGCGCGTCACCGACAGCGTGCGCGCATCGGGCCGGTCGACCACCGCCTGCGGGCGCGACAAGGTGTTGATGCCGTCGTGCACCGTGCCGATGTGCTCGAACAGCGACGCCATCTCCCACATGATCCAGTGCGAGATGCCGTTCAGGCGCAGCGCCATCGCGGTGGCGGCAGCGACCGCGCCGATGCCGAGCTCGCCCTGCACCCACAGCCACAGCGTGGCGCCGGTGGTCGACATGATCAGCCCGATGCTCAGGCTGTGGTTGACGATCTCGAAGGCGCTCACCAGCCGCATCTGCGCATAGGCGGTCTGCATGAACTCCTGCATCGCCGAGCGCGCGAAGCCGGCCTCGCGTTGCGCGTGCGAGAACAGCTTGACGGTGGCGATGTTGGTATAGGCATCGGTGATGCGGCCCGTCATCAGCGAGCGCGCATCGGCCTGCGCCTGCCCGATCTTGCCCAGCCGCGGCACGAAGTACCGCAGGGCCGCGACGTACAGGCCCAGCCAGGCGAGGAAGGGCAGCAGCAGGCGCGCGTCGAAGGTGCCGACCACCGCGGCCATCGTCGTGAAGTAGATGATGACGAAGACGAGCACGTCGGTGAGGATCATCACCGTGTCGCGCACCGCGAGCGAGGTCTGCATCACCTTGGCGGCGACGCGGCCGGCGAACTCGTCCTGGTAGAAGTTCATGCTCTGCGCGAGCATCAGCCGGTGGAAGTTCCAGCGCAGGCGCATCGGGAAATTGCCGGCCAGCGCCTGGTGCTTGAAGAGCGTCTGGAAGGCCGCGGCGATCGGGCTGGCGAGCAGGATCGCGGCCAGCAGCAGCAGCGTGAGGCTGTGCGTGGGCCACAGCTCGGCGGGCTTCGTCGTGCTGAGCCAGTCGACGACACGGCTCATCATGCTGAACAGCATCGCCTCGAACACGCCGAAGGCGGCGGTCAACAGCATCATGCCGAGCACGAAGCGGCGCGAGCCCAGCGTGCACGCCCAGACGAAGGCGAAGAAGCCGCGCGGCGGCGGCACGGGCACGGTATCGGGG
>NZ_JBFUGN010001391.1:0-1233 GCF_056402895.1 Rhizobacter sp. P3_B12
CTGGTTCACGACCTCGGCGGGCGCGCGGCCGCCGAGCGCAGCCGTGAACTCGGCGCGCAGCTGCCCGGCCGGCTTGAAGCGGCCGTCCGCCTGCAGGTTGTCCTTGAAGAAGCGGTTCTTCGCGCCGGGGATGTGGCCGGCCACCGCGTCGATCGGCTCGACCTCGCCGTGGTAGCGCTCCGGCGCGCGGGCGTCCAGCACCAGCAGGTCGCCCAGGCGCTGCTGCAGGTGCTGCGCGTCGATCGTCGGCCGCTGCGGCACTGTGTCCGGGTAGAGGGCGGCCGGCACCGGCTGCACGATCTCCTGAGACATCGCCCCGCCGGCGGCCTGCCACGCGGCGAGCCCGCCATCGAGCACGCGCACCTCCCGGTGGCCCATCCACAGCAGCACCCACCAGGCGCGCACCGCGTACATCGCGGCCTGCCGGTCGTACACGACGACCTCGCGCCCCGGCACGATGCCGATGCGGCCCATCCAGCGCGCGTAGTCGGCGCGGTCGGCGAGCGGGTGGCGGCCGTTGCGGCCGGTCTTGGGGCCGGACAGGTCCTCGTTCAGGTTCACGTACAGCGCGCCGGGAATGTGGCCTTCGCGGTGGCTGCGCTCGCCGGCCGCGGCATCGGCGAGGTCGAAGCTGCAGTCGAGCACCAGCGGCGGCTGGGGCTGGGCGAGCGCCTGTTGCAGTTCGGCGGCGGAGATCAGCGGCGGTCGGATCATCGGAGGGGCCTTTCAGCTTTCGGGCAGGACGGAGATGTCGCGTTGCGGGGGGGATTCCTGGCGCAGCCGCGTCGCGGCGAGCCCGGCGCCGACGATCAGCACCATGCCGGCCAGCGCCATCCAGGTCACCGGGTCGCTGAAGACCAGCACGCCGTACGCGAACGAGAACGCGATGCCCAGGTACTGCAGGCTCGCATTCACCAGCGTCTTGCCGGTGCTGTAGGCACGCGTCATCAGCAGTTGCGCCGAGGTCGCGAGCAGCCCGACAGCCAGCAGCAGCGCGGCGCCGATCCAGGTGTGGGCGTGCATGCCGGTCCACAGCATGCTGAGCGCGCCGGCCAGCACGCCGCCGAGCGAGAAGTAGAAGACGATGCGCGACTCGGGCTCGCCCGCCTTGCCGAGCGCCGAGACCTGCAGGTAGGCGGTGGCCGAGACCACGCCCGACAGCAGCCCGATCAGGCCGTGCCACAGCTGGTTCTCGGCGATCGTCGGGCGCAGGATCAGCCCGACGCCGATGAA
>NZ_JBFUGN010001392.1:0-1233 GCF_056402895.1 Rhizobacter sp. P3_B12
CCCCAGCGCGTGTCGCGCAGCCGCTGCAGCACCGGCCAGCCGCACAGCAGCGCACCGCCCACCGAACCACCGACCGAGCCGCCGTTCATCGCCCGCGCCATCCAGGGCTGCAACGTGGCCGCAGCCTCGTCGAGCAAGCCGAGCCGCAGCCGCACGTCCGCCAGCAGCACCGTCGCCTGCCCCGCCGGGAAGAAGCACGACGGCTCCTGATCGACCGCCAGCGGCGCGAGCAGCGCCTGCGCATCGGCCAGCCGCCCGTCCACCATCGCGACGAACGCACGGCTGAAGCGCCGGTCGAATGACGCCGCCGCCCACTCGTACGGATTCAGCACCTGCGCGAGCCGCGCATCCAGCTCGCGCAACGTCGCGTCGTCCTGCAGGATCCACGCCGCGCGGCTGTGCGTGAACAGCAGCTCGTGCTCGTGCGTCAGCCGGTTCGGCGCCGAGCCGTGCTCGGCGAGGTCGTGCCGGCCTTCCAGCGCCGCCGCATACGCCGCTTCGCGCCGCCCGCACACCGCATCGATCAGCGTGTGCGCCATGTGGTTCTCGGTCAGCACGCTGCGCGGYCGGCCGAGCCAGCGGCAGTCCTCGTCGGCACGCGCCAGCCAGTGCTCGGCCTCGTCGAGCCGCCCGGCCGAGAACGCGAGCCACGTGCGCGCATGCAGCACACCGGCGCGCAGCTGCGTCGGCGTGTCGCCGAACAGCGCCGTCGCACGCTGGCCGAAGCGCTCCAGCAGCGCGTCCATGCCCGGCATGCCGACCATCAGGCTGTGGAAGAAGCAGGCGTCCCACACCGCCGGCTCGGGCACGCGCTCCAGCGCCTGCAGCATCTGCTCGAACCACGGCGCCACGTCGGCCGCGCGCGCCTGCGCATACGCCGCCCATGCCGAGCCGAAGCACACGAAGGCGCGTGTGCCGTCGTCCAGCGGCAGCGCCAGCAGCTTCGGCAGCTCGCGCGCCGCCACCTCGGTCTGCGCCATGTTCTGCATCGCGAGGCACGCATAGGCGCGGGCGCGCCACGCCTGCGCATCGCGGCCGGCCGCGCGGAAGCCGGCCTCGGCCTGCTGCATCGCGGCCAGCATCGTGTCGAACGCGAAGCTCGGGAAGCAGCTGAGCCCGCGCAGGAAATGCAGCTCGGGCCGCCCGTCGAACGCCGCCGGCGGAAACAGCGCCAGCATGCGCGCCAGGCTCGGCGCACCGCCGATCGCCAGCAGCTCGGCGCCGCGCCCCGCC
>NZ_JBFUGN010001393.1:0-1227 GCF_056402895.1 Rhizobacter sp. P3_B12
GCCGTACATCGTCTTCAACGACCTGCCCAAGCTCGACGACCTGAAGCGCCTGTTCCCGCAGGCGTGGCGCGCCGAGCCGGTGCTGGTGGCATCGAAGTCCGCAGCCAGCTGATCAAAAAAAAGCCAGCGGCCCGGGAAGGGACCGCTGGCGGGATCAAGGTTGGCAGTGGCAACTGCTGCACGGATGATACTGTATAAAAAAACAGCCCAGGCCAGATCACCCGCAAACCATTCACAGATCTTTACCCCCCAGCCAATCCCGCTTCACCCCCGCCCGCGACCATTCATTCCATCGACCCACCTCCCGCGGGTCTTGTTGGAGAAGACGATGAGCGACGTGAGCACTTTCGACGCGCTGCCGCAGGACAAGCCGCGCGGCATCAAGCGCCTGCTGGGCGGCATGCTGCTGGCAGTGGCCGGCACGGTGGCCCTCTCGGCGTGGGCCCAGAACCCCCCGCCGGGCCCCGGCTTCAGCCACGGTGCCCGCATGCACCACACCGGCATGGGYGGCCCCGGCATGTTCATGGGCCGG
The DNA here is from genome assembly GCF_056402895.1 of Rhizobacter sp. P3_B12. Taxonomy (NCBI): domain Bacteria; kingdom Pseudomonadati; phylum Pseudomonadota; class Betaproteobacteria; order Burkholderiales; family Sphaerotilaceae; genus Rhizobacter; species Rhizobacter sp. P3_B12. The sequence continues at coordinate 533 of NZ_JBFUGN010001393.1, forward strand.
CCCGAGCAACTCAACCGCATGGTCGATCGGATGCTCGACGGCGTCGGCGCCAGCGAGGCGCAGCGCACCCAGATCAAGCAGATCGTGCAGGCCGCGGCCGCCGACCTGAAGACCCAGCACGAATCGGCCAAGGGGCTGCACGAGAAGGGCCTGCAACTGCTGGCCGCCCCGACCATCGACGCCGCCGCCGTCGAATCGCTGCGCCAGCAGACCGAGGCCCAGCACGACCAGGCCAGCCGCCGCATCACGCAAGGCCTGATCGACGTCGCCAAGGTGCTGACGCCCGAGCAGCGCACCAAGCTGGCCCAGCGCATGAAGATGCGCGAAGACCAGATGCGCGATCGCATGCAGCGCATGCAGCACGACAAGCCCGCCGCGGCCCCGAAGTAACTCACCGCGCCCAAGACGGACCGCAAGTTGTGATCTCATTGCGACCTGCCACTTCCAGTGGCCCGCGGCCCGGTGCCGCGGGCCCTTCGGCCTTGGAGGCTGACCGACCCATGACATCCCGCGTGCTGTTGATCGATGACGATGCCCGCCTCTCCGCAATGGTGGGCGACTACCTGCGCGGCTCCGGCTTCGAGGTGGAAACCGCCGGCTCGCTGGCCGCCGGCCGCGAGCGCCTGGCCGGTGCCGGCTACGACGCGCTGGTGCTCGACCTGATGCTGCCCGACGGCGACGGGCTCGACCTGTGC
>NZ_JBFUGN010001394.1:0-1219 GCF_056402895.1 Rhizobacter sp. P3_B12
GAACACGGGTTCGCGCGCCATCAGCTCGCGCGCCATGCCGGCCCATTGCGCGCCCTGGCCGGGGCAGATGAACGCGATCTTCGGGCGCTCGGACGGCGCGACACCCTCGGCCGCCGCCGCCTCGCCATCGGCATACCGCTTCAGTGCCGCCGCCATCGCCAGCGCGTCGTCGGCGACGAAGGCCGCGCGTTGCGCCAGCGCGGTGCGGCGCGTTGCGGCGTTCCAGCAGACGTCGGCCAGCGGCGCGCCGGCGGTCAGCAGCGCGGCGTAGCGAAGCGCCAGCGCGCGCAAGGCGGCATCGCTGCGCGCCGACAGCACGAGCAACGGCACGGTGCCGTCGGCGCTCGCCGTCTCGGCCTGCGGCGCCCCTTCCAGCACGACGTGCGCATTGGTGCCGGCGATGCCGAACGCGCTGATGCCGGCCAGYGGCGCCTGTGCGGGCCACGGTCGTGCGTCGCGCGCCACTTCCACCGGCATCTGCGCCCACGGGATCGCCGGGTTCGGCTCATGGCAATGCAGGCTCACCGGGATCTGCCGGTGCTGCAGCGCGAGCGCCGCCTTGATGAAACCGGCCACGCCGGCCGCACCCTCGGTGTGGCCGAAGTTGGTCTTCACCGAACCGACCGCGGCACGCACGCCCGCCGCGCGGCCCTCGCCGAGCACATCGGACAACGCGCCCAGCTCGACCGGATCGCCCGCCCGCGTGCCGGTGCCGTGCGCCTCGACATAGCCGACCTCGGCGGCCGAACGTCCGGCGTCGCGGTACGCGCTGCGCAGCAAGGCCTCCTGCCCGCTGCGGCTGGGCGTGCCCATCGAACCGCTGCTGCGGCCGTCGTTGTTGACCGCGCTGCCGCGGATCAGCGCGTAGATGCGGTCGCCATCGGCCCGTGCCTGCGCGAGCGTCTTCAGCACGACCAGGCCGGCGCCTTCGCTGCGCACGTAGCCGTCGCCGCGCGCATCGCCGAACTTGCAGCGGCCGTCGGGCGCCATCATGCGGCTTTGCGAGTACGCGATGCTGATGTGCGGCTGCAGGATGATGTTGACGCCGCCGGCGATCGCGAGCGTGCATTCGCCATGCCGCACCGCGCGCGCCGCGAGGTGGATGGCGGCCAGCGACGACGAGCAGGCGGTGTCCAGCGTCAGGCTCGGGCCGCGCAGGCCGAGCGCATACGACAACCGGCCCGACGATGCGTAGCGCCCGCTGCCGGTGGTCATGTAG
>NZ_JBFUGN010001395.1:0-1219 GCF_056402895.1 Rhizobacter sp. P3_B12
CCGTGATGTCGGTCGGCTGCATCCGTTCGCGAAGCTGCGCGACCACCTCGGCCACCGCCGGCTCGCGGCGCGCCAACTCGGCCTGCCAGCCGGCGCGCTCGTGGCGCGGCAGGTCGCCCACCTGGTCGAGCAGCAGCGAGATGCGGTTGACCTCGGCCGGTGTCAGGTCCTGGGCATTCATGCCTCTTCCATCAGGTGCAGCAGGAAGGCGCGCGCCTTCTCCCATTCGCGCTCGACGGTGCGCGTGGAGGTGCCGCGCGCCTCGGCCACCTCGCGGATCGACAGCCCGGCGAAGTAGCGCAGCTCGACCAGCTCGTGGAACTGCGGCGACAGGCGTTGCAATACGTCGAGTGCGGCGCCCATCGCCATCAGGCGCCGGTCGTCGATCGCCTCGGCCTCGATGCCGGTGGTCAAGGTGACCAGCAGGTCACCGCTGCCGCGTTTCTGGGCGTGGCGCTCGCGCACGTGGTCGATGACGACGCTGCGCATCACGCGGGCCACGTAGCCGAAGAAGGCTGGGCGGTCGGAGGCTTTGAGTCGGCCCTCGCCGGACAGCTTCAGGAAGCTCTCGTGCACCAGCGAGGTGGTGTCCAGGTCGTCCAGCCCGCCGCTCCGGTAGAGCCGGCTGTGCGCCATGCGCTTCATGTCTGCGTAGACCAGCTCGAACAACCGGCTCGAAGCCTGCGGATCACCGGATTGCGCCGACCGAAGCAGATCGGTCATTTCCGTCATCGACGTGTCTCACTACAAGGCGGAGCGGTCGAGTATGGGAAGGGGCACGGGGAGCGTCAAAGTACAGATTGAGGATGGGGCTTCACCCGTTTGGGGGGTGATGTCGGATACCTCGGGCTCAAAGCCAGGCCGCAGCCTCTCGTTCATGTTGTCGCTCTCGCTTACAAGGCCCCCTTCAATTCAGGCGTTCTGCCGAACTCATTCATCACCTCTCTCGACGCTCCGTGAGCCAACAACAAGTTGAATACCTCTTCCGTCTTTGCATAATGCAACGCCGTATTCCCCATGTCACCGACCAAATTCACGTCCAGGCCAGCCTTCAATAGAAGCTCAACGGCGCGCCTGTCCCCACATTGTGCGGCGATGTGCAGCAGTGAATCCCCATTGGAATCACAATACCCTATTGAATCAATAGGACTCCCCGGGTCATCTGACTCATAGTTTATCAAGTAGCCGTACTTCTCTTGCAGCTCTCGCACTTCAGATT
>NZ_JBFUGN010001396.1:0-1215 GCF_056402895.1 Rhizobacter sp. P3_B12
ACACGGGGCGTATCCATGCGAAGCTGACACGCGTTCAAACCCTGGGACTGCTCGGGGCTGAATTGAACAACGTGGAATTCATCGTCGGTGGCAACGAGCTGGGCGCCGGCATCATGGGGATTCTGGGCCGCRACATCCTGTCGATGGCGGACACCGAGTACGACCTGGCGCACGGCATCGTGCGCCTGAGTTTTCCGAAGGGTGAGTGTGCCGAGACCAACTTCGCCCATTGGGCCGGCGAGGCCCCGGTGATCGAAGCACCGCTCGGGACGACCCGGCATGACAGGGACACGGCCATCCGTGTGGCAGTCCGCATCAACGGCAAGCGCACGATGGCGCTGATGGACACCGGAGCGCCACACACGTCGTTGACGCTGGCGGCTGCCCGCCGCGCCGGCATCGACGAGAGCAGCCTGACGCCTCTGGGGCGCGTCGGCGGTGCTGGGGAAGGCCGGGTGAAGTCGTGGGCAGGCCCCGTCGCGTTGTTCGAACTGGGCGGGGAGAAGATCGTCAACACCCGCCTGGAGATCGACGATGCCGACGATTCGGAGCAGGGCATGTTGTTGGGGCTGGACTATTTTCTGTCGCACCGCATCTATGTTTCACGCCTGCAGGACAAGGTCTACGCCACCTGGAATGGCGTCGCCCCGTTCGCGTTCGCTCGAGCGGCCCCGGGCGAGTACGACGCTCGTTATGCAGCACTGCCGAAAGATGTCGGGAAGGACGATGCCGATGCCTTGGCGCGTCGGGGATCCGCTGCCATGGCGGCGGGGAATTACGCTCGTGCCCTGGAAGACCTGAACCGAGCCTGCGAGTTGGCACCCGAGGTGGCCGACTACCTGTATGCCCGGGCGCGGCTGCATCTGATGATGCGCAAGTCACAGGCCGCGCTCGCCGATCTGGACGAGGCCTTGCGACTTGATCCCCAGCTGAACGAGGCGCGCTTCCGCCGCGCCTGGGTGAGAGTGGCGCTCGACAATCCATCGGGCGCGCAGGCTGATCTTGCACGACTCGACGAGGTGTTGCCGCCATCCTCTGCCCTGCGTGCGGACATGGCAGAGTTGCACGCCGTGCTTTCCCACGCCCCGCAGGCTCTGCGGCAATTCGATCTCTGGGTGAATACCCACCAGAGAGACGCGCGCCTCGCCAGCGTTCTCAACAGCCGCTGCTGGATGCGCACGCGGCTCAACATGGAATTGACGCAGGCCCTGCAGG
>NZ_JBFUGN010001397.1:0-1213 GCF_056402895.1 Rhizobacter sp. P3_B12
ATCCAGGGGTGGACAAGCGCCGCCCAGGTTGCGAGCGCGATGCCGGACCACACCCGCCAGCGTCGGCTCGACAGGTGGATGCCGCCCTTCAACGCCAGCACCAGCAAGCCGGCCGCCTGCACGCCGAACGCCGCGACGGCATACGTCGCCGCCCAGAAGATCGGCACGAAACGCTCGAACAGGAACGCCCACGCCGTGAACGCCCAGCAGATCGCGACGAAGGCGAACGCGCCTCGCAGCAGGCGCCCGTCGCGGTCTCCGCGGCCCCCGCGGACGCGCCAGGCCAGCCACGCCGCCGCCACACCCATCGCCACCCACTGCAGCGGCCACCAGGCCTCGTTCAGCGATTCGAACAGCCGCCAGTAGATGCGCGGCGAGAACATCAGGAAGCTGGACGGCCGATAGGTCCACCACTCGCTCAAGGCGCTGCCCTCACAGCGCAGCCACCGTGCGCGCCATGCGCTCGCGCAGTGCCGCATCGGGCATGCGGCCGCGCGCCGCCGCCATGTTCTCGCGCAGGTGCGCCACCTGGCTGGTCGCCGGGATCGCGCAGGTGACGGCCGGGTGCGAGACGACGAACTTGAGCGCCACCTGCGCCCAGTTCGCACAGTCGATCTCCGCGGCCCAGGCCGGCAGCCGCTGGCGCGCCAGCACATCCATCAACGCGCCGCCGCGGAACGGCCGGTTCACCAGCACCGCGATGCCGCGCTCCTGCGCGAGCGGCAGCAGGCGCTGCTCCGCCTCGCGGTCGACCAGGTTGTGCGTGAGCTGCACGAAGTCGATCGGCTGCGTGCGCATCACCTGCTCCAGCTCGGCATGGCGCCGCCCTTCGGAGGTGGTGATGCCGACGTAGCGCAGCCGCCCCGCCTTCTTCATCTCGAGGAGCCGCGGCAGGTGCTCCTGCCACGACAACAGGTTGTGCACCTGCATCAGGTCGAAGCGCGGCACGCCCCAGAAGTTGCGCGAGGCCTCCATCTGCGCCGCGCCGCGCTGCACGTCGCCGATCCACACCTTCTCGGCCGAGAACAGCGCCGCCGGCCGGCCGAGCTGCGCCAGCGCATGGCCGATGGTCGGCTGCGACGAGCCGTACATCGGCGACGAATCGATCAGCCTGCCCCCTTCGGCGAAGAACGCGCGGACCACCTCGGCGCAGGCGTCGCGCGCGGCGCGGTCGTTGCCGACGTTGAACGTGATCCAGCTGCCCAGGCCGATG
>NZ_JBFUGN010001398.1:0-1207 GCF_056402895.1 Rhizobacter sp. P3_B12
GTGGCGCAGGGCCTGCGCACGCTGGTGTCGGCGGGCCGCGCGGCGCGGCGCGCGATGGGCGAGCGCGGGCGGCAGTTCGTCATGGCGAACCACAGCTACCCGGTGCTGGCGCAACGTTTCATCGAGGCGCTGGCGGGGAGGCCTGCATGACCCATGAACCTGACAAGGTCGCGCAGCGCTACGCGCGCCGCCAGGTCGGCGACCGCTACAGCCTGCTGCGGCCCGAGGTGTGGCAGATGGTGCACGAGCGGCAGCGCGCGATGCTGGGGCTGTTCGCGCGGCACGGCATCACCGACCTGTCGGCGCTGCGGCTGCTGGAGGTCGGCTGCGGGCAGGGCGGCAACCTGCTGGAGCTGCTGCGGCTGGGTTTCTCGCCCGAACACCTGAGCGGCATCGAACTGCTGCCCGAGCGAGTGGCGCAGGCACGCCACTGCCTGCCGGCGGCGCTGGCGCTGTACGAAGGGGACGCGCTGCAGGCACCGATCGCTGACGCGTCGCAGGACGTGGTGTTCGTGGCCACGGTATTCTCTTCGCTGCTGGACGACGCGTTCCAGCAGCGGCTGGCCGATGCGATGTGGCGCTGGGTCAAGCCGGGGGGCGCGGTCCTCTGGTATGACTTCACCGTCGACAACCCGCGCAATGCCGACGTTCGCGGCGTTCCTCTGCGGCGCGTGCGGGCATTGTTTCCAGAGGGCCATCTGCTGGCGCGACGCGTCACGCTGGCACCGCCGCTGGCTCGCGCGGTCGCGCCGCTGCACCCCGCGCTCTACACGTTTTTCAATGCCGTTCCGGCGCTGCGGACCCACCTGCTCGCCTGGATCGCCAAGCAAGGCCCTGCGCCATGAACCATTCTGCGCTGCTGGTGATCTTTGGCACGGGCGCGCATGCCCGCAAGGTATTCCATTGCTGGCGGTCCGGCGGAGGCGATGTCTGGACCTTTGCCGACGATGCGCCACATGCCGCAAGTCCGGTTCCCGGGATTCCGGTGATCGCCGGCAGCGATCTCGAGCGACATCCGCCCGGTAATCTCTTCATCGGTGTCGGCCGCGCCGAGGCCCGGCAACGCCTGATGGACCGCTACCAGTCGTGCGGCTGGCAGTTTCCGGCCATCGTGCATCCCCGCGCCTGCGTGGCACCTGATGCAGTCCTGGAACCGGGGGTGCTCGTTGCCGCGGGGGCGGTGGTCGAAAGCGGCTCGCATCTGGGG
>NZ_JBFUGN010001399.1:0-1201 GCF_056402895.1 Rhizobacter sp. P3_B12
ACAACGCCGTGATGGAACGCTTCTTCCTGAACCTGAAGATGGAACGCGTCTGGCAGCGCGACTACGCCAATCACGCCGAAGCGATGATCGATGTCGCCGACTACATCGCCTGCTTCTACAACCCCGTCAGGCTCCATTCCACACTCGGCTATCGCTCGCCCGTCGAGCATGAGCGTCACGCCGAACACACTCACTGAGATTCAACCCAAACCAACTCATTGGCGTGTCCGAAAAGACTTGACCACGACACACGCCTTCCATGTACATCCTGGCAGCTTCGAATGCCTCATTCCAAGCGCTGGCAAAGACATTACCCATGTAGTGCTTTCCCGCATCCTTCGGGTTGTCTCCATGGTATTCCGCACGAGCTTGACGGGTTGCTTGGTCTATGCAAACGCTACCGCTGCACCGCTCCGACGAGGCGCTGTTCGAAGAGCTCGACTCAGCCTTCTTCGCGGGCGCTGGTGATCCAGCGCCATCTGGCGCCTTCTCCGGCGTTGTCTTGGTTGTGGCCGTCTGCGCCGGGCTCACGTCCGGCGCGCTCAGCGCCGGGAACATGATCGTCGTCACGAAGTAGCCCTTCCAGGGCTCCCATGTCTTGCTCGGCTTGTCATCCGACCAGCCGCTCGGGTCCGTGCGCGCCAGCGGATCGTTGCGCACGTAGCTGTAGCGGTTGTAGGCCTGCAGGTCTGCCGGATCGCTCACGAGTTGGTCCACCGACAGGAACCGGCGTCTCGTCGGCATGCAGGACGCGCCGGGCGAGTAGATCTTCGTGCATGGCCTGCACCAACGGCGCCAACTGCACGCCGATGCCGTTGGCCATCGCCACGGCTGCGMTCGACATGCCAGGTTGCTCGCAGGCCGCCACGAGCTGCGCCTTGAACTCGGCGCTGTGCTTGCGCCTTCGGCGGCGCCCAGCCGCCTTCACCACAGTAGTGTCCACGTGTCCACGGAGAAGTTAAGTGGAGTAGAGCCTCCTATGGCTGCGAGCTCAGATCAAGATGACTTGGCCGGACGCATACGCTGGCACGGCCCGTCGCAGCTTCATAGCTCGACTTGCTCACCACCGAGCTGCTGTAGCGCTGCTGCTCCAGCCGATCCCACGCGTTGTAGGCCTGCGCCTGCCACAGCACCGTGCCGGCCGGCAGCGTGACGCTCGCACCCGGTGTGCCCCCTGGTGTGGCCGGCAACGGGTTCACCG
>NZ_JBFUGN010001400.1:0-1200 GCF_056402895.1 Rhizobacter sp. P3_B12
GTGTTCGCGTCATCGAGCGGCGATGGCGCCAACTGCCATGCGCTGTGCGAGGCCCTCGCCGGCAACGACCGGCTGGTGTCGCCGACGCGCTTCACGAATTCGGTGCACAACGCCGCGGCCGGCTACTGGCACATCGCCGTCACCGGCCGGGCCGCGTCGACCAGCCTGTGCGGCTTCGACACCAGCTTCGCGGCCGGGCTGATCGAAGCGGCCGGGCAACTGCATGGCTTGCCGTCGCAGCCGGTGCTGCTGGTCGCGAGCGACACGCCCTACCCCGAGCCGCTGCAGGCCACGCGGCCGCTGCCCGACAGCCTGGGCGTCGCGCTGGTGCTGCGGCCGACGGGCGATGGCGCCATCGCGCGGCTGGAAATCACGGCGCAGGCGCCGCAGCCGTCGACGCCATGCCGCGATGCCGGGCTCGAGGCGCTGCGCCAGCAGATCCCCGCGGCGCGCGCGCTGCCGCTGCTCGAATTGATTGCGCGCGGCGAAGCAGGCCGTGTCGCGCTCGACTGCCAGGCCGGCCTGTCGCTGCGCGTCGACATCCACCGCCCGTGATGAACGACGAGGCCCTGCTGCTCGACCACGCCGGCATCGCCGCGCTGATCCCGCACGCCGGATCGATGTGCCTGCTCGACGGCCTGCTGACCTGGGACGCGCAGACGATCCGCTGCCGCGCCACCGGCCACCGTGCCGCCGATCACCCGCTGCGCACCGCGTCGGGCCTGCTCGCCACCGCGGCGATCGAGTACGCAGCGCAGGCGATGGCGCTGCATGGCGCACTGCTCGCGCAAGCGACCGGCACGCCGGCCGCGCCGGGCTTTCTCGCGAGCGCGCGCGGCGTGCACTGCCACCGCCTGCACCTGCACGACCTGCCCGGGGCGCTGGAGGTCGTCGCCGAGCGCGTGGCCGGCGATGCGCACCAGCTGCTCTACGCGTTCCGCGTGCAGCATGCCGGCACGCCGGTGGCCGACGGGCGGGCCGCGGTCGTGCTCCACCCGGGAGAGACACCATGAGCGACACCCCTGCCCTGCGGCGCGCACTCGTCACCGGCGCCAGCGGCGACCTCGGCAGCGCGATCGCGCGCCGGCTGGCGCGCGACGGCTTCCATGTGATCCTGCATGCCAACTCGCGGCCCATGCCGTCGAGTTGCTGGCGCTGCAGCTGAACGCCGCGGGCGGCTCGGCCGAGGCGGTCTGCTTC
>NZ_JBFUGN010001401.1:0-1199 GCF_056402895.1 Rhizobacter sp. P3_B12
GTGCGGCGGGCTCGATGCGCCCCGTGTGGTCATACAAAAACGCATGGACGCTCAGCATCCTTGAGCAATTCCTTTAGAACCCTTCCACGCCCAGACTTCCTCCATCGAACTGGCCGTCGGCTCGGCCTTCAAGTGGGAAGAAGGTGGCCTGCAGATCACCTCGACCGTGCAGGAACTGGCGCCGCTGCGCCGCATTGTCTGGACAGGCCCCGCGCAGGGCATCGACGCCGTCCACGTCTGGCAGTTCACCGAGACTGCGCAGGGCGTCAAGGTGAGCACCGAGGAATCGTGGAGTGGCGAGGTCGTGCGGGCCAACGCGGCATCGCTCCAACCCCTCCTGGATGGTGCGCTTCAGGAGTGGCTGACACGATTGAAGGCCACAAGCGAAGCCAGCGCGTCGAAAACAAGCCGTTAGACCCGCGTGAGCGGCGCCACCGTTCGTGGCGCCGTGACACCTATGATTCGCGTCGACGCGAGCGTCAATCGGTGTCTCGCGACCTGACGGCGCTGGGTGCTGCGAGGCCACAATCGCGAAACGAGCTTCGGTAGCGGAGTGGCGTCAAGCCAAGCAAATTCCGAAATGCCGTGCCCATGTGTGACTGATGCGAAAACCCGCACTCCAACGCGATCATCGCCAACGGCATGTCGGTTCGCTCGATCAGGGCGCGTGCGGCCTGCAGGCGGGTTTCAACGATGAAGGCGTGGGGAGTCATGCCAACCACTCGACTGAACTCACGCAGGAAATGGACTTCCGCCACCCCTTCGGCGCTTGCCAGTTGGGACAGTGTCAATGGTTGGTCGAACTCCGCGGCAATCCGATCCAGCACTCGAGCGCAACTCGCTCGGTCGATGTTTTTAGGCGCACTTCGTGGCACCGAGCAAAGACTCACGAACTGGACTGCGAGTTCTTCAAGCGCAAGCATATCGATGTCTGGATCCATCATGGCCTTGCGAATCGCTCGACCCAGCACCAAGGCCTGACGGTGTCCCGGCATCTCCTTGCGGAAATTGGGCAACGCGGTGGCGTCGTCCGTGGTGACGGGCCTCGTCCACCTGGCGACAAGGTATTCGCCGCCAGTTTGCGATTCTGAAAACACGGGTAACCCCGCAGGCGTGTAGGTCAGGACACCGGGCCAGGTGTCGAAGTCAACTCGATGGTCTGAATCGATGGAGTGCACCCCCGTCTGCCGCTCCAGAGC
>NZ_JBFUGN010001402.1:0-1198 GCF_056402895.1 Rhizobacter sp. P3_B12
GTGCGCCCGCTGCTCGACGACCCGAAGAGCGCGATCCTCGAGATCGACCGCAAGCTCGTCGCGAAGCAGCGCTCGCTTTCCGCAGCGGAGACCGCCAACTTCGGCGTCCCGCTGGCCGGCAGCCTGATCCCGTGGATCGACAAGGATCTCGGCAACGGCATGAGCAAGGAAGAGTGGAAGGGCGAGGCCGAGACCAACAAGATCCTGGGGCAGGGCACGGGCTTCGGCACGCCGGCCATTCCGGTCGACGGCTTCTGCGTGCGCATCGGCGCGATGCGCTGCCACAGCCAGGCGCTGACGTTCAAGCTCAAGAAGGACGTGCCCCTGGCCGACATCGAGGCCTTGATCGCGAACGACAACGCCTGGGTCAAGGTCGTGCCGAACACGCGCGAGGCGACGCTCAAGGACCTGACGCCGGTGTCCGTGACCGGCACGCTGACCATCCCCGTGGGGCGCCTGCGCAAGATGGCGATGGGGCCGGAGTACCTCGGCGCGTTCACGATCGGCGACCAGTTGCTGTGGGGCGCGGCCGAACCGCTGCGCCGCATGCTGCGCATCCTGCTGGGTCAGTGACCGGTGGAAATTTCGTTGGAGTGACAGAGAGTTACCAGTGAAGACGGAGTGTCTTGTTGCGTTGCCATACTGCAACAGGACACTCCCCAGAAGCCCCGAATCCCGTCGCTGGCGGGAACGTCAGCCAATGCATGAGCTTGTCTTCGTATCTAGTTGATGTTATTGTGTTTTCTACTGCGCCTGGGGTGCGTGCTGGTTTCTCAAGAAGAACGACGCCAATCGACGGGAGCCTGTGCACTGCCCGCCACCTCCACTTGGGAGACGCCTTGAAAAGAAATTCGTTGTTCGCTCGCCGCTTTGCTCTGACCGGCGTGGCCATCGCTGCCATGTGTCTGTCTGCCACCAACGCCTGGGCGCTCGGCCTCGGGCGGCTGGCGGTCCAGTCGGCGCTTGGTGAAACCCTTCGCGCGGAAATCGAGGTCACGAGCCTGACGCCCGACGAGGCGTCGAACCTGAACGTGCGCATCGCGCCGCCGGAGTCGTACCGCGCCGCGGGTGTCGACTACAACCAGGTGCTGCCGGCCACGCAGGTCTCGCTGCAGCGCCGTCCGGACGGCCGTGCCTTCCTGAAGGTCACGAGCGATCGCGCCGTGCAGGAGCCCTTCGTCGACGTGATCCTCGATAT
>NZ_JBFUGN010001403.1:0-1197 GCF_056402895.1 Rhizobacter sp. P3_B12
ACGTGGTGCTGTGCGAACACAGCTTCAGCGCCACCGGATACTCCGGCCAGAACCTGCTCGACGACCTGCGGCGCAACCAGCTGCTGCCACTGTCCACCGTCTTCATCATCGTCACCAGCGAAGCCTCGTACACGCTGGTGGCCGACGCCGCCGAGTCGGCGCTCGACAGCTACCTGCTGAAACCCCACACCGCGACCGCGCTCGGCGAGCGCCTGGTGCAGGCGCGCCGGCGCAAGAAATCGCTGGGGGAGATCTTCCTCGCGATCGAGGAAGGCGATTTCGAGCGCGGCGCCGCGCTGTGCGCTGCCCGCTTCGAGCAGCGCGGCCCGTACTGGCTGTACGCGGCGCGCATCGGCTCGGAGCTGCTGCTGCGCGTGGGCAAGCACGACGCGGCGCGCCAGATGTTCGAGGCAGTGCAGAAGACCGGCGCGATCCCGTGGGCGCGCCTGGGCATCGCGCGCAGCCAGCTCGACGCCGGCCAGCCCGGCCCGGCGCTGCGCACGCTGGAAAGCCTGATCGGCGACCATCCGAGCTTCGTCGATGCGTACGACGTGATGGGGCGCGTGCAGGTGGAGCAAGGCGACCTGCAGAGCGCGCTCGACACGTACAAGCGCGCCACCGCGCTGACGCCCGGCTCGATCACCCGGCTGCAGAAGCACGGGATGCTCGCCTTCTACATGGGCGACCGCGACGAGGCGGGCCGCATGCTGGAGCGCGCCGCCTCGGCGGGCATCAGCTCGAAGATGTTCGACTACCAGACGCTGGTGCTGCTGGCCTTCACGCGCTTCCACCAGCGCGATTCGAAGGGCCTGCAGCGCTGCCTCGACAACCTGCAGCACGCGCTGGAGAAGGTGCCGCAGAGCCGCCGCCTGCAGCGCTTCGCCGCGGTGGTCGAGGTGTTCAACCTGATGCTGCAGAAGCAGCTCGGCGCGGCCATCGCCGCGGTGCGCGAGATCACGCGCGAGCTGCGCGACCCGGGCTTCGACATGGAAGCGGCGTGCAACGTGCTGAGCATGGTGTCACAGCTGACCGCCGCCGAGCTGAACCTGGACGGCGCCGACGACTGGGTCGACGCGCTGGCGCTGCGTTTCGCGAGCGCGAAGGGGCTGGCCGAGCTGCTGGCGCGCACCGCCTCCAGCCACCCGCCGCATGCGCAGCGCGTGCGCGATGCGCAGCAGCGCATCAACGAGATGGCCG
>NZ_JBFUGN010001404.1:0-1196 GCF_056402895.1 Rhizobacter sp. P3_B12
GGCGGGGCGTGGTGTCGCGTTCGATGTTGACCAGGAACACCGCGAGCTTGTGGTTGATGTTCGCGGCGACGCCGCCATCCGGCTCGTACAGGCTGGAGACGACGACCAGCTCCTCGCCCAGCTGGAACGAGCGCCGCAAGGCGTTGTTCAGCTGGCTGGCGACTTGCGAGAAGGCGGCGTCGATCATGGAGGGTTCCGGTGGGGCGAGTGGTGAAGGAATGCCCCGACGATAGGGACGCACGCGGCCCGCGCCCATCGGTCAATCTCTGAACTTGCACCTCTTCATTGCTGAGACGCTGGCGGCCAGCGGCTGATGCCGGCGTGCACGGCGCGGATCGCCTGCGCGAGCGCGGCCAGCGGCTCGTCCTTCAGCACGTAGCCGCGGGCGCCGGCGGCGCGCATCGCGTCGACGATTGCCGGCTCGTCGTGCATCGACAGCACCAGCACGCGCAGGTTCGGGTGATGCGCCAGCAGAGCGGCCAGCGCGGTCGGGCCGCCACCGGGCATCTGCACGTCCATCAGCAGCACGTCGGGGTGCACGCGCGCCTGCGCGAGCCAGGCCTGCAGCGCCGGCACGTCGGGCGCCTCGCCGASGATCTCGAAGCCGCGGCGCGCCAGCAGCCCGGCCACACAGGCGCGGTAGGCCGCGTGATCGTCGGCCAGGTACAGGGTCAAAGGGCGCGCGGCAACTCCCATCGTGGGGCCCAGCGTGAACCGCCGCGGCCCGCGGCGCCATCAGGAAACGGCTGATACGGGCCKGTGCCGAAGCTGAACCTGCCCGCTCAGGACGGCGTGCGCGCGCCGCTGCGCCACGGCTGGTCGAGCGAGCTGAGGCCCTCGCACAGCGCATAGCGCGTCAGCTCGGCGAGGCTGCTGATGTCGAGCTTCTGCATCACGTGCTCGCGGTGCGTCGCGACGGTCTTGATGCTGACGTGCAGCCGGTCGGCGATCTGCTGCGTCGACAGGCCTTCGGACAGCAGCTGCACCATCTCGCGCTCGCGCGGCGTCAGCGCCGCGGTGCCGCCCGCCGCCTGCGGCTGGCCGCGGCTGCGCACTTCCTTGACGACCAGGCCGACCAGTTCGGCACTCAGGTGCACCTGGTCGGCCATCGCCTTGCGGATGGCGAGCGCGAGCTCGTCGTACGAGCAGTCCTTCAGCACGTAGCCCGATGCGCCGGCCTCGAGCACCGCGAGCAC
>NZ_JBFUGN010001405.1:0-1196 GCF_056402895.1 Rhizobacter sp. P3_B12
CCGTCGACGAGCACGGCCACGGCGGCCTGGCCGACTGGGACATCAGCCGCGATGCGCCCTACTTCGGCATCCGCATCCCCGACACCGAGGACAAGTACTTCTACGTCTGGCTCGACGCGCYGGTCGGCTACCTCGCGTCGCTGAAGAACTACTTCGACAAGACCGGGCGCGACTACGACGCGTTCTTCGCCGACCCGGCGGTCGAGCAGGTGCACTTCATCGGCAAGGACATCACCTACTTCCACACGCTGTTCTGGCCGGCGATGCTGCATTTCAGCGGCCGCAAGACGCCGGACCACGTCAACGTGCACGGCTTCATCACCGTCAACGGCGGCGAGAAGATGAGCAAGAGCCGCGGCACCGGCATCTCGCCGCTGAAGTACCTCGAGGTCGGGCTGAACCCGGAATGGCTGCGCTACTACATTGCGGCCAAGCTGAACGCGAAGGTCGAGGACATCGACTTCAACCCCGACGACTTCATCGCCCGCATCAACTCCGACCTGGTCGGCAAGTACATCAACATCGCGAGCCGCGCCGCCGGCTTCCTCAGCAAGCGCTTCGGCGGGCGGCTGTCGGCCGACCTCGGCGTCGAGGGCCGCTCGCTGCTCGACGGCCTGCGCCACCACCGCCAGGCCCTCGAGACGCTCTACGAGGAGCGCGAGTACGGCAAGGCGCTGCGCGAGGTGATGCTGCTGGCCGACCGCGTGAACGAGTACGTCGACCAGAACAAGCCCTGGGACCTCGCGAAGAAGGAAGGCCAGGAGGCGGTGCTGCACGACGTGTGCAGCGTCTGCATCGAGGCCTTCCGCGTGCTGACCATCTACCTGAAGCCGGTGCTGCCGGCGCTGGCGGTGCAGGTCGAGGCCTTCCTGAAGGTCGAGCCGATGGTGTTCGCCGATGCGGCGCGCGCGATCGGCGGCCACACGATCGGCGACTACAAGCACCTGATGCAGCGCGTCGACCCGGCGCTGCTCGACAAGCTGCTCGAGCCGCCGGTCATCGAGCTGCCGCCGCCGGGCGGCGAGCCGCTCGCCCCCGAGATCAGAATCGAGGATTTCGCCAAGGTCGACCTGCGCATCGCGAAGATCGTCGCCTGCGAGGCCGTCGAGGGCAGCGACAAGCTGCTGCGCCTGACGCTCGACGTGGGCGAGGCGAAGACGCGCAACGTCTTCAGCGGCATCAAGTCGGCCTACAAG
>NZ_JBFUGN010001406.1:0-1191 GCF_056402895.1 Rhizobacter sp. P3_B12
CAGTTCACGAAGCGTGCTGCGCACGCGGGCCATGAAACCAGCCAGCTCCGGCGCCCCGTCCCTATTGGCGCTCCACAGCCTCCCCGCACGCGCCTTTGCGAGATGCCGTGCTACTTCGATGGAACGCGCAGATGATCTGCTGCCGCACTACACAATGGGCCACATGAAACCATCCACACGCTGGTTCCGCGCGCTGACAGCCGTCTTCGTACTCTCCGTCGTGCTCTTGCTCGCTCTACCAGTTGATTGGGCGATGAGGGAACTGGCGACCATCCCAGCAGTTGGATCATTGGTGGCCGCGCTCTTTCAGATTTTCCGCGAGCAGGCCGCTCTCGAGCGGCAACTGCTGCTACAGCGCGACCAGCAGATGTTTAGCGTCGGGGCGATGTCACACATGGCGAACGTCGCATTCGACAAGCACGTCGCCTTCGCTGAGAAGTACATCGCTGAGGTGCACTCGACCGTCTCAACATTTTTCCGAGAAGGCCCTACCCAAAAGGCGCTAGAACACGCTATCAAATTCGCCGACCTCCGCCAGGAATACGCGGCTTGGCTTCCGACATCCACTGCTATTGGGCTGAAGCCCTTCGAAGATGCAGTCCGTCAGATCGGGGCTCTCAAAGGGTTGGTCAACGATCTCCGCGGAAGCGGGGATCCTGAGCGCCCCAAGGCTTTGAGCGAGATGTATACCGTCTTCCGGAACATGTTGCAATTGACCGRCAGTCTCCCCATCGACGAACAGCCAGAGATGGCGATTGACGTTGTCGTTCAACGCATACGCGAAATCATCGGCGTCGAGCAACTGACCACTCTTCGTCGCAATTTGATAGAACAGGCCATCGCGCAAGCAAAGCGTGGCGCCTGACCCCTCGCTCGAGTTGAAGTCGAACGATGTAGGCCCGTGATTTGCTGCGGTTTCTCGTGCATCGTTGCCAATGCCGCTGAGCCCGCCTTGCCTCGAACGTGAGGGGCTAGTATCAACAGAAGTGCTCTTTCAACAGGCCAAACTTTGATATGGATGYATACCCAACCGCGCTTCTAATTGAGCGACCGCTAATCTATGCATCGCTCTACGATCTGGCCGCTGTAGTGTTCGGAAGTGAAGGGCTGGCGCGGCTCTCGACAGGCGATGATCGTGACGAGTTCGACAAACTGCGCGTACGTCACGAGATCGCTCAGGCAACCAAGCTT
>NZ_JBFUGN010001407.1:0-1190 GCF_056402895.1 Rhizobacter sp. P3_B12
GGCTCGATCACCGCGTTCTACACCGTGCTGAGCGAAGGCGACGACCAGCAGGACCCGATCGCCGATGCGGCGCGCGGCATCCTGGACGGCCACATCGTGCTGTCGCGCGAGCTGGCCGAGGCCGGCCACTACCCGGCGATCGACGTCGAGCGCTCGATCTCGCGGGTGATGAACAACGTGAGCCCGCAGGAGCACATCGACGCGGCGCGGCGCTTCCGCCAGCTGAGCGCGAAGTACACGAAGGCGCGCGACCTGATCCAGCTGGGCGCGTATTCGCCCGGCCACGACAGCGAGCTCGACGCCGCCGTCAAGCTGCACGGCCCGATGGTCGAGCTGCTGCAGCAGGGCATGAACAAACCGGCCAGCCTGAACAACAGCGTGCGCGACCTGCGCAAGTTGTTCGGCGGGTGATCACGACGATTGAAGGAGTACCTCGATGAGCAACGACCGATCGATCGAGCCGCTGATGGCGCTGCTGGGCCAGGCCGAACGCGAGCGTGATGCGGCGATGGCCGAATCGCGCCGCGCGACCGATGCGCAGACCGCGGCACTGGCGCAGGCCGAGCAGCTGACGAGCTACCGCGGCGAGTACGAGGCGCGCTTTCGCGAGCAGTTCAGCCGCAGCAACACGATGGACGTGATGCAGCACTACCAGGGCTTCATGCAGCGGCTGACGCTGGCGATCGACCAGCAGCAGCGCGTCGTGACGCATGCGCAGGGTCGCGTCGAGCGCATGCTGCAGCTGCTGCGCGAGCAGGAGATGCGCGTCGCCTCGGTGCGCAAGCTGCTGGAGCGCCGGCTGCAGGAGCTGCGCCTGGTGGCCGACCGCCGCGAGCAGAAGCAGACCGACGAGTTCGCTGCGCGCGCCGCGTGGAACCGGCTGAGCCAGGCCGGTGCTTCGCCGGCGGCCTGACGCGCCGGCATCCGAGTTGGCCGAGTTTTTCCGATCCACCGCTGAATCAACGCCCAGGCACTTCCATGTCCGCCGTGTCGTCGTCCTTGCCGATCTTTTCCGCGAACAACCCGCTGGCCGTCGCGCCGGCACCCGCACCCGCTTCCTCGCCATCTGCTGAGGCACCGCAGGCCACCGCCTTCTCGCAGATGCTGAAGCAGCGCCAGCAGGCCCAGGCGACGCCGGCCGCTGTGGCACCGGCGCCTGCCGCACCGCGTGCGCCGACCCCGAAGCCGGC
>NZ_JBFUGN010001408.1:0-1187 GCF_056402895.1 Rhizobacter sp. P3_B12
CAGTTTCAACCCACGTGCGCCTCAGACGAGACGCACGACATCAAGCCAGCGTAGTTGATGCCTTGCCACCACTCGTTTCAACCCACGTGCGCCTCAGACGAGACGCACGACCTGTAGACCCACGCCTTCGAGTAGGTGCCCATGTTGTTTCAACCCACGTGCGCCTCAGACGAGACGCACGACCTCCCGAGCCCGGGGCCCAGGCGCCGTGTTGTTTGTTTCAACCCACGTGCGCCTCAGACGAGACGCACGACTTTGAGTTCTCACTGGCATCGAACCCACTCAGCGCGTTTCAACCCACGTGCGCCTCAGACGAGACGCACGACAGTCGAGGTAGGCGACCACCAGGTCCTCGAACGTGTTTCAACCCACGTGCGCCTCAGACGAGACGCACGACCCTTATCCGTCAGCGCCTTGGCCTTCAAATCGTGGTTTCAACCCACGTGCGCCTCAGACGAGACGCACGACACTCAAGTTCAACGACCAGCGCCGTGATGCCGGCGTTTCAACCCACGTGCGCCTCAGACGAGACGCACGACGCGGTGCCACCCCATTCGCCGTTGTGGGACTTCGGGTTTCAACCCACGTGCGCCTCAGACGAGACGCACGACCGCCGAGCATGCCGCCCRTCAGCAGCATCGGGTCGTTTCAACCCACGTGCGCCTCAGACGAGACGCACGACCAAGATCGGCCAGAAACCCCCGCACAAGCCCAATGTTTCAACCCACGTGCGCCTCAGACGAGACGCACGACCTACCGACCACCAAGCCGGATGCGGACAACGTCGTGTTTCAACCCACGTGCGCCTCAGACGAGACGCACGACCCAGCATCGCCGGCCGCAAGGTCGACGGCKYGATGTTTCAACCCACGTGCGCCTCAGACGAGACGCACGACAGCCCGGCGATTGGGTCAGGTTCCAGATCAAATGGGTTTCAACCCACGTGCGCCTCAGACGAGACGCACGACGTGGTTGCCCCGAAGGAGTCATCGGCCAGCGGCTGTTTCAACCCACGTGCGCCTCAGACGAGACGCACGACACTCGATGCGATGCGCAATGCGGCCGGTCCAGCGGTTTCAACCCACGTGCGCCTCAGACGAGACGCACGACCCGCACGTGCCAGAGGACGCGCGCTATGAAGGCATGGTTTCAACCCACGTGCGCCTCAGACGAGACGCACGACCCAG
>NZ_JBFUGN010001409.1:0-1187 GCF_056402895.1 Rhizobacter sp. P3_B12
CGGCAGGGCCGTTCGCCAACTCGGCCTGCACGACGGCCTCGGGCGCGAACACCGCCGCCATCGCACCGTCGGCCGGCAGCTCGTGCGTCAGCCGGCCGCGTTCGATCACGCACCGGATGCCGTCTTCGAGCGACAGCATGCCCGACACGCAGGCGGCCGCGTATTCGCCGAGGCTGTGCCCGAGCAGCGCGACCGGCTCGATGCCCCACGACCGCCACAGCGCGGCCAGCGACACCTCGATCGCGAAGTTGACCGGCTGCGCCCACACCGTCTCGTTGATCGGCGAATGGCCGCCGGCCGGCGTGAAGATCACGTCGAGCAGCGGCCGCGGCAGCAGCGGCGCCGCGGCGGCGTTGCAGGCGTCCATCGCGGCACGGAACACCGGCGCGCTGTCGTACAGCGCGCGGCCCATGCCGGCGTACTGCCCGCCCTGCCCGGTGAACAGGAAGGCGACCTGCGGCCGCGCCGCGCCTTCGAGCGTGCCGCGCGCGATGGCGGGGTCGTCGCTGCCGGCGAGGAAGCCGGCCAGGCCGGCGCGCAGCTCGTCGACGCTCGCCCCGGTGAGTGCGACGCGGTGCGAGAAATGCGAGCGGCCGGTGTTCGCGCTGAAGCACAGGTCGGCCGCCTCGACGCTCTCATCGAGTTGCAGCAGCCGCGCCTCGTGGCGGCGCGCCAGGTCGAGCAACGCCGCCTCGTCGCGCGCCGACAGCACCAGCAGGTGGGCCGGCCGCAGCGGGCCGGCCGGCGGGGCCGCCAGCGATGGCAGCGGGGCGGCTTCCAGGATCACGTGCGCATTGGTGCCGCTGAAGCCGAACGAGCTGACGCCGGCGAGCCGGCGGCCGTCGATCTCCGGCCAGTCGGTCGCCTGCGTCGGCACCTGCACCGGCCAGTTCCAGTCGATGTGCGGGTTGCCCTGCGTGAAGTGCAGGTGCGGCGGGATCTGCGCGCGCTGCAGCGACAGCACCACCTTGATCACGCCGGCCAGCCCCGCCGCGGCCTCCAGGTGGCCGATGTTGGTCTTGACCGAGCCGACGCGCAGCGGCTGCGCCGGATCGCGCCCGCTGCCGAGCACGGCCGACAGCGCCCCGAGTTCGATCGGGTCGCCCAGCKGCGTGCCGGTGCCGTGCGCCTCGACATAGCCGATCTGCCGCGCCTCGACCCGGGCCGCGGCGAGCGCGGCGCGGATC
>NZ_JBFUGN010001410.1:0-1184 GCF_056402895.1 Rhizobacter sp. P3_B12
GCCGTAGATCAGGCGGTGACACACCGCGAATTCCAGTGCTGCCACCCTGTCGTCCGCCGTCACATAGGTGACCCTGAGAGGCCCTGCACCCGTGCTGACCCGTGGCTCCCCCACACTGGATGGTTGCGGCCAGTCGAGCACCAGTTCGACGGTGTCTTGCATGTTGTTCACGCTCGAGAAGGCCTCAGGGCGAATCCCCAGAAGCAGGCTCCGATAACCGCTCCCAAGATCAGGTTTGAAAGAAGCCCCTGGAGTGCGACGTAGACCCCATGGGACGTGAGCCTGCTATTGATATACGTTGCGCCTCCCGAGTCACCAGCAGAGTAGCCGCCGTCTCTCAGCATGAACGTCGCAAGCGCATGGAGGGCCAAGTTCAGCAGCAGCGCGCAGCAAGCACCTCCTGCCAGGCAGTCGACGATCGAAACCTTCTTGACTCGTCTGAGCATCAAGAATGAGGGTACGCCGAACACGGCGATTGCCGCCCAGGAAACAGTGACCATCGAGATGATCGCGAACCCGATGGCATTCCATTGACCGGCCAGCGCGGCTGAACCCAGCGCCAAAAAGCCGCACGGAAGGACGGGCGCCAGGACGAACCCTGCAGGGACTCGCCAACCAACTCTTTCCACGTGTAGGGACTCCTGGTGGGACATGAGCATCACGGAGCCGGGCAAGTCTGAGTGACTCTCCGACGGCCGACGCCAGTCTAGTGCGGGTTTCGGATAGGCTGTCCACCTACCTGTCGACATCGCTCGGATCCTGGAAGGTCACATGGCACCAGTTCAAGAGCTAGCAGCCCAAATCCTCGCCCTCCCGGACGTCAAGCAGTCAACCTCTCGCTTCGGCTCGAGAGATCGGCCAGCTTGGTCTGTCCTCGGCAAGGAGTTCGCTCACTTGCATGCCGATGACCTGCTCGATCTCGTCCGGCTGCTTTCGGGTAGGCTGCCCGCACCGTAGATCCAACAGACGTCCTGACCATGCATCAAGGTTCTTGCCATTGCGGCGCCGTCCGCCTCACGCTGCCATCCACACCGGAAGTTGCCACGGACTGCAACTGCTCGCTCTGCCGTCGGATCGGCGGCCCCTGGGTGTATTTCGAGTTCGGGACGGTGACGATCGAAGGCCATCCCGGCTCGACCGAGGCCTACGTCCAGGGCGACAAGACCCTGCGCACGATCCGCTGT
>NZ_JBFUGN010001411.1:0-1184 GCF_056402895.1 Rhizobacter sp. P3_B12
GAGCTGGCCGCTGCCTGCCCCTTGCACGATGACTCCCATGGGGCCTTCACAGATGGCCTTCCATGACGACAGCGTGCCCTCGCGATGGACATCTTCGAACTTGCACTTGGACGCGCGGCCACCGGTGCTGCGCATGGCCGCTTCGACCAGCGTCTGCTCAGGGGCCGCGCGAAGCGACTCGACCGCGAGGCAGGCGCGACCCGTCTTCGTGCCGCCACCGCCGGGCCCGCCTTCGGTGGCGACGATGAATTCCCAGAGGCCGGCGCCCGGGCCAGGGGCGGAGGCGGCGGGTGCCACGGCAACGGACGACGCAGGCGGCGTGACGGTCTGCGCGGCGGCAGGCAAGGCCATCGGCCCCGTGGCGAGAACGAGGAGAAGTGAGCTTGATTGAAGTGATTTCATGGGTGACATGCTCGATGGCCCTGGGCTGGATCCGGGAGGGATGCGAAACAGGATGCGCGCAAGGTTCTTACAGGCCACTTTCAAGCCGGGCCCTACACTGGCCCGATGCACAGACACGGCGGGCTGTACCTCGCGGGGATCACGGTCGCGTGGCTGCTGGGTGTCGCATGGCAGCTCCAGCAGCAGGCTGTCCAGCCGACCTGGGGCACGGCGCTGCTGCTCGCGGCAGCACTCCCTTGCACGATGCTCGCGTGGCGCTGGCGCCGCGGCGCACTGCTCGGCATGCTGGCCGCATCGCTCGCCGCATCAGTCGCGGGATTCGCTGCTTCCGACCTGCGCGCCTCGCTGCACCTGGCCGAGGCGCTCCCCACGGCGCTCGAAGGCGACGACCTCGTCCTCACCGGCATCGTCGCGAGCCTGCCCGACCACACCCCGTCCGGCCTGCAGTTCCGCTTCGAGGTCGACGATGCACGCCGGCGCGGCGAGCCGGTGGCCGTACCACCGCTCGTCTCGCTCGGCTGGTACAAGGGCTGGCACGATGACGGCCCGCTGAACGCCGAGCAAGCGCAGCTGCGCGCCGGCCAGGCCTGGCGCTTCACCACCCGCCTGCGCCAGCCGCACGGCAGCCTCAACCCGGGCGGCTTCGACATCGAGCTGATGCTGTTCGAGCAAGGCGTGCGCGCCACCGGCTACGTGCTCGACGGCCGCGCCGAGCTGCTCGACCCGGCCGCCGCTCACCCGCTCGAGCGCCTGCGCCAGCGCGTGCGCGACCGGTTGTACGC
>NZ_JBFUGN010001412.1:0-1183 GCF_056402895.1 Rhizobacter sp. P3_B12
AGCACGCTTCGTGAACTGACTGTCGCCGACTGTTTGACCACAACGAACGAAGTGAGTGGCGGGAGTTTCGGCGACGGGCCATCAAACCAGTCAGTGCAGGGGAGTCTTCGCCCCGCCWGGGGCGAAGACCGCTGCGACCGGCGAGCCCCAGCCTCCCCGCCCGCGCCTTCACGCAGCCGAAGCCGAGTCCTTGATCTCCATTGCCTTGTTGACGCTCAGCGCGATCAGCGTGGCCGCCGAGCCCGACAGCAGGTAGACGCTGACGTACGCGAGGCCGAAGTGGGCCGACAGCCCCAGCGCCACCAGCGGCGCGAAGGCGGCGCCGATCAGCCAGGCCAGGTCGGAGGTGAGCGCCGCACCGGTGTAGCGGTGCTGCGTCTCGAAGTTGGACGTCACCGCGCCCGAGGCCTGCCCATACGACAGCCCGAGCAGCGCGAAGCCGACCAGGATGAAGACGTCCTGCCCGATCGGCCCGCCGCCCAGCAGCGTCGGCGCGAAGCCGCTGAACACCCCGATCGCCGCGGCCAGCGTGCCCAGCGTGGTGCGGCGGCCGAACCGGTCGGCGATGCTGCCCGACGCGATGATGCCCAGCGCGGCAATGCCGGCGCCCACCATCTGAACCGCGAGGAACTCGCTGATCGACTGCGTGGAATACAGCTTGATCCACGACAGCGGGAACACCGTGACGATGTGGAACAGCGCGTAGCTGGCCAGCGCCGCGAACGCGYCGATCACGATCGTCGAGCCCTGCGTCTTCGCGAGTTCRCCGACGCTGGTGGGCTCGAGCTCGTGCGCATCGAGCAGCTTCGCGTATTCATTGGTGGCCACCAGGCGCAGCCGCGCGAACAGCGCGACCACGTTGATCGCGAAGGCCACGTAGAACGGATAGCGCCAGCCCCAGGTCAGGAAATCCTCGGAGCTCAGGCTCGCGTACAGGAAGGCGAACAGCCCGCTCGCGATCACGAAGCCGATCGGCGCGCCCAGCTGGCCGAGCATCGCGTACCAGCCGCGGCGGTTGCTCGGTGCGTTCAGCGCCAGCAGCGACGGCAGGCCGTCCCAGGCGCCGCCGAGCGCCAGCCCCTGGCCGACGCGGAAGATCGACAGCAGCACGATCGACGTGAAGCCGATGCTCTGGTAGCCCGGCACGAAGGCCATGCCGGCGGTGGATGAGCCGAGCAGGAAC
>NZ_JBFUGN010001413.1:0-1182 GCF_056402895.1 Rhizobacter sp. P3_B12
GAACAGCGTCGACTTGCCGGCACCGTTCGGGCCGATCAGTGCGTGGCGCTCGCCGGCCCGCAGTTCGAGGTCGACCCCGCGGATGATCTCGACCGGGCCGAAGGATTTGCGCAGGCCGCGAATGCGCAGGATCGGGTCAGGGCTCACGTCGCTCATGCCGCACTCCCGAAGCGGCGCCGCGCGGCGACCGCCAGCACGCCGCCGCACGCCAGCAGGCTGGCCGGCAGCAGCCACGTCGACGCGGCGGCCGGCGACCAGGGCCGGCCCAGCAGCGGGATCGCGGGCCACCCCGCAGCCGCCTGGGCCAGCGCCCGGTAGTCGTGCGAGCACAGCCGTTGCAGCATCTCGACGGCGAAGACACTGCCTGCCGCCAGCAGCAGCGCCGCGCCCGCCACCAGCCCGGCCACGGCCACCGCCCGGCGCCAGCCCTGGCGCTCGACGAGCCGTGCGCCCGCACCGAACAGCCCCGACAACCCGGCCGGCGCGAACATCATCACCAGCACGAACAGCACGCCCTGGTACAGCAGCCACGACTGCGTGGCGTCGGACACCGCGTAGCCGAAGAAGGTCATCAGCGCCGCCCCGAGCGCCGGCCCGAGGAAGATGCCGACGCCGCCGATGTAGCTGTTCAGCACCACGGTGGCCGACACGCCGGCATCGAAGACGGCGTAGTTCGCGGCCTCGTTGCTCAGCGCCTGCAGCCCGCCGGCGAGGCCGGAGAACATCGCCGAGATCGCGAAGGCCGACACGCCGAGGCCGTGCACGTCGTAGCCGAGGAAGCGCAGCCGGTGCGCGTTCTCGCGCAGCGCGAGCGTCAGCCGGCCAGCCGGCGTGCGGCTGTGGAAGTACAGCAGCCCGAGGGCCGCCAGCACCCACGCGAGGGTCAGGTAGTAGACCTGGACCGTCGAGCCGAAGGCCAGGCCCCAGGCGGGCGCACGCATCGTCGAGAGGCCGGATTCGCCGCCGAACAGGCCCTTCAGTTGCGGCGCCAGCGCATGCAGCAGCTCGGCGATGGCCAGCGTGATCATCGCGAAGGTGGTGCCGCTGCGCTGCGTGGCGAACCAGCCGGCCGCGATGCCGACGGCGAGCCCCGCCCCGGCCCCCACCAGCGGCATCAGCGGCGTCGGCAGCAGCCCGCTGCCACCGAAGGCATTCATCGCATGCACCGTCGCGAAGGTGCCG
>NZ_JBFUGN010001414.1:0-1181 GCF_056402895.1 Rhizobacter sp. P3_B12
GTTGTGCGGCGCATCGGGCAGCAGCACGGTGTAGTCGCCGGCGGGCAGCGGGTAGAACCTGCCGCTCCAGTCGGAGTTCATCGTCACCTGGATCTTGATGCTGCCGACTTCCAGCGTGGCCAATTGCTGCTGGAAGTTCTGCTTGCGCACCGGCGAGTACCAGGCCTCGACGTAGTGGCCGTAGGTGACGACGATCTGCGCCAGCGACTGCGCCGGCGCCTTCGTGCCGAGGTACTCCCTGGCATTCGCGTCGCCGAGGCTCAGCACCTGGCCGGTGCTCGGGCCGTCCAGCACCTTGAAGAAGGTGCGGCCGCTGTCAGTGCGCGTCGCCTTCAGCTTGGTGTACTTGGCCAGCGGCACGAGCCCGCCGGTGTCTGCCTTGGCCTGCAGCCAGCCATCGCTGCCCACCTTGTTGACGTACAGCACGCTGCCCACGATGCTGACGCCTGTCGCGCCAGCCGTGCTCACGATATGCCCTGTCGCCGGTACCCTCGCGCCTGCCATCGCCGCTCCCTGCGCGCGACCTCGCCGCGCCTCCTGCCGATCATAGAAGGGTGCAGCTCGTAACATGCGACTCGACGCAGTGACTTTCGCCACCATGCCCACCCTCGACTACCGCACCGCCTTCGACCTCGCCCCTGTCGGCCTGGTGCTGTCGCGCAACCGGCTGATGGTCGACTGCAACCAGCAGGTGCTCGCGATGTTCGGCGCGGCGCGCGACCAGCTCGTGGGCCAGTCGTTCGAGATGCTGTACCCCACGCACGAGGAGTTCGAGCGCACCGGCGAGCGCATCGTCGCGGCGCTCGATGCGAACGGCTGGTATGCCGACGAGCGCGTGATGAAACGCGTCGACGGCCCGCAGCGCGGCGAGCTGTTCTGGTGCCATGTGTCGGGCCGCGCGCTCGACCCGGCGCAGCCGCATGCGGCCGGCATCTGGAGTTTCGAGGACCTGTCGTCGCGCCGCCGCCTGAAGGCCGAGCTGACGGCCCGCGAGCGC
Source organism: Rhizobacter sp. P3_B12 (assembly GCF_056402895.1). NCBI lineage: Bacteria > Pseudomonadati > Pseudomonadota > Betaproteobacteria > Burkholderiales > Sphaerotilaceae > Rhizobacter > Rhizobacter sp. P3_B12. Next base: position 998 of record NZ_JBFUGN010001414.1, read on the forward strand.
GAGATCGCCGCGCTGCTGATCGAGGGCCTCACCAGCAAGCTGATCGGCAAGCGGCTGGGCATCAGCCCGCGCACCGTCGACGTGTACCGCGCGCGGCTGATGCGCAAGTACGGCGCGGCGACCACGCCGGAGCTGATCTACAAGCTGCTGGCGGCGTGACGCAGGCGTGCGGCGGGTGACCCGC
>NZ_JBFUGN010001415.1:0-1177 GCF_056402895.1 Rhizobacter sp. P3_B12
AGGCGCTGCAGCGCGGGCTGATCCTGCTGAGCTGCGGCGTCGATGCCAACGTGATCCGCTTCCTGTTCCCGCTGACGATCCCCGAAGCGCACTTCACCGAGGCGATCGCGATCCTGCAGGCGTCGCTGCGGGCCGCTGCCGCTGCGGCCGGTGCATGAAGGAGCTCCGGGAGCGCCTGCAGGCCGAGGGCGTCCACACGCTGGTTGCGCAGTTCACCGATGTGCACGGTGTCGCCAAGGGCAAGTACGTGCCGCTCGCGCATCTCGAGAGCCTGCTGGTCGAAGGCGCGGGCTTCGCGGGCCCGTCGATCTGGGGCACCGGCTTGCCGCGCACCGGCCCGCGTTCGGAGTACTACGGCCGCGGCCAGCCCGAGACGGCCTGCGCGCTGCCGTGGATGCCGGGCTATGCGCGCATCGTCTGCGACGGCTTCGTGGCCGGCGAGCCGTTCGACGCCTGCCCGCGCCAGGTGCTGAAGCGCCAGGTGGCGCGGCTGGCCGAGCGCGGCTGGACACTGCGCACCGGCATCGAACCGGAGTTCTTCCTGCTGCGCCGCACGGCCGATGGCGGCATCGCCCCGGCCGATGCGCACGACGCGCTCGACAAGCCGTCGTACGACCTGAAGACGCTGCCGCGCCAGGCCGCCTTGCTGCACGAGCTCGCCGCCGCGCTGACGGCCTGCGGCCTCGACGTGTTCCAGGTCGACCATGAAGACGCGCACGGCCAGTACGAGCTGAACTTCCACCATGCCGAGGCGCTGGCGAGCGCGGATCACCTGATGCTGTTCAAGATGGCCGCGCAGGCGCTGGCCGAGCAGCACGGCAGCATCTTCTCGATGATGCCCAAGCCGTTCGCGAACCAGCCGGGCAGCGGCATGCACTTCCATGTGTCGCTGTGGGCCGGGGGCGATTGCGTGTTCGCTGATCGGCAGCAAGCTTTGTCGACGCTGGCGATGCAGTTCATCGCCGGCGTGCTGGCGCATTCGGCCGCGCTGTGTGCGCTGGCCGCGCCGACGGTCAACAGCTACAAGCGGCTGGTGGTCGGCGAATCGCTGTCGGGCACGAGTTGGGCACCCGCCTACGTGGCGCACGGCCCGAACAACCGGACCGCGCTGGTGCGCACGCTGAACGGCCGATTCGAATGGCGCGTGCCGGATGCATCGGCGAACCCGTACCTGGCC
>NZ_JBFUGN010001416.1:0-1169 GCF_056402895.1 Rhizobacter sp. P3_B12
GCACGGTGTGGACGCGACGCGCATTCGCAGCCTTGCGCGCGGCCAGCTCGCCGGCCTCGAACGCGAGGCCGGGCTCGTCGCCGGGACTGGGGGCTGTCGTCTCCACGTCGCGCCTTTGCGGTGATGCGCTTTGCTGGGTGTGCGCAGGATGGTACGCGGTCCTACAACGCAACCTGGCCCCGCATCCCACCTTTGGAGGGTCCGCCGCCGACCGTTCATCCTTCAAGTTGATGACGGCGCGTTGACGATGCGCGACACCGTCGCTAGGATCGCCGCTTTTCCACCCCTGCCTGCCCGTCCGATGCGCCGCTGAGCCTTTCCCTCGAACGCCGTTCCACGCCCCCTTGATGCGGCGTGGCGTGCCTGCTTCTTCGGAAGCTTCCTCGGAAAGCCAGCCATGTCATCGATCTCCACGGGCCCGCGCCCGTCCGGGGCGCATCCGCCCGCCCCTCCTGCTTCTTCCTTCTCGTCTCCGTCGTTCGCGTTCCAGTTGCGCGATGTGCAATGGCGCACGCCCGACGGCCGCGCGCTGTGGTCGACCCCGCTGTCGCTGTCGATCGGGCCCGGGCGGCTCGGCATCGTCGGGCGCAACGGCGTCGGCAAGAGCGTGCTGGTGCAGCTGCTGACCGGTGACCTCGAGCCCTCGGGCGGCCGCGTCGAACGCGCCGGCCGCGCGCATCGGGTGTCACCCCCGCTGCTCGCGCACGACCCGCGGCGCGTGGCCGATGCGATGGGGCTGGCCGCGGCGCTCGCGGCGGTCGATCGCCTTGCGGCGGGCCTCGCGACGGCCGATGACCTGTTGCTTGCGGACGGCCAGTGGGACCTGCCGGCGCGCATTGCGCAGGCGCTGACCGACGCCGGCCTGCCCGGCCTCTCGCCCGGCACGCCGATGGCCGCGCTGAGCGGCGGCGAGCGCATGCGCGTCGCGTTGGCCGGCGCGATGGCGGCCGAGGCCGACTGCCTGGTGCTCGACGAGCCGAGCAACCACCTCGATGCGCCGGCGCGTGCGTGGCTGCAGCGCTGGCTGCGCCAGTGCCAGCGCCCGGTGGTGCTGGTGAGCCACGACCGGCAGCTGCTGCGTGCGGTCGACCGCATCGTCGAACTCGGGCCGCGCGGCCTGTCGGTCTACGGCGGCGACTACGGCCTGTACGTCGCGCAGCGCGACGCGC
>NZ_JBFUGN010001417.1:0-1167 GCF_056402895.1 Rhizobacter sp. P3_B12
GGCACCGGCTGGGCCAGCCAGTCCGGCGGCACGCGCGGCGGCTCGACCGCAGCGGCTGCGGCGATCTACCGGGTCGACACCGCGACCGAACTGCTCGCCGCGATCAAGGCGGGCGGCGACAACGCGAAGATCATCAAGGTCACCGGTCGCATCGACATGGCGGCAGCCGACAACGGCGGCGCCTTCAAGAGCACCTCGGACCAGGCCAATCGCGGTGAGCTGAAGCTCGGCAGCAACACGACGCTGATCGGCGTCGGCGCGACTGCCGGCTTCGTCAACGCGAACATCAAGATCAACGGCGTCGACAACGTGATCGTGCGCAACCTGACCATCATCGACCCGTGCGACGTGTCGCCGCTGTGGGACCCGAACGACGGCTCCAGCGGCAACTGGAACTCGGAGTTCGACGGCATCACGGTGGACGACTCGACCCACGTCTGGATCGACCACAACCGGTTCACCGATTCCCCGGTCACCGACGACCTGCTCGCAGTCGTCAACGGCAAGCGCAAGCAGTGCCATGACGGCTCGCTGGACGTGAAGAACGGTTCGGACTACGTGACGATCTCGAACAACGTCTTCGACCAGCACGACAAGAACAACCTGATCGGCTCGTCGGACAGCAAGACCTCCGACAACGGCCACCTGACGGTGACCTTCCACAACAACCTGTTCACCAACATCACCGAGCGCGCGCCGCGCGTTCGCTTCGGCAAGGTGCACGTCTACAACAACCTCTACCAGGGCAGCACGGCCAACGCGGCCTACCCGTACGGCTACAGCATCGGCGTGGCCTACCTGGCGAAGATCATCTCGGAGAACAACGTGTTCGAGATCCAGGGCGCCAACAGCTGCGCGAGCGTGATGAAGAACCCGGGCTCGTCGAGCAAGACCGGCGCGATCGCCGAAGCCGGCTCGCTGCTGAACGGCGCGGCGCTGAACATGTCGCAGTGCAGCTTCTCGAGCGACGTGGGCTGGACGGTGCCTTACAGCCGCAGCGCGCTGCTGCCGGCGGCGTCGGTGAAGGCTTCGGTGCAGGCGCAAGCCGGCGTCGGCAAGCTGACGGTCAAGCCATGAGAACCGGCGCGGGCCTGGGCCCGTTGTTCATCGCGGTGTCGGCCGTGCTGCTGGGCGGTTGCGGTGGCGGGTCGCAGGACACCACCTGGG
>NZ_JBFUGN010001418.1:0-1154 GCF_056402895.1 Rhizobacter sp. P3_B12
GTTCGGCGACCGTTACCGGGCCTACCGGGAGCAGGTGGGGATGCTGCTGCCGTGGCCGCGCAAGGGAAGCGGGAGGGATGCGGCCGAGCACTAGCGCAGCCGATACAGAAATCTGTATCATCTTTGGATGAAGACGACCCTCGACATCAACGATGAACTGCTGGCCACGRCCAAGGCGCTTGCTGCCCGGCAACGAACCACGCTGACGCGACTGATCGAGGAGGGCCTGCAACTGCGGCTGAGGGCGCAGCAGGCGGCGGTGCCGCGAGGCAAGTCGCGTCTGCCGGTGTTCAAGGGGCGCGGTGGACTGGTGGCAGGTGTCGACCCGCTCAGCAACAGGTCGCTGCTGGAGGCGCTGGGCGATGACGCCTGACGTGAACGTGCTGGTCGCGGCATTCCGTGGCGATCATCCTCACCATGCCGCCGCCCGGACCTGGCTCGAAGAGGTCGTCGCCGCGGTTTCGTCAGGAACCACCCTGACAGTGATGCCGATGGTCGTGGCCAGCTTCTTGCGGCTGGTGACCAGCCCCAGGATTTTCCAGGCTCCGACGCCGATCGAGCAGGCGGTCGATTTTGTCGATGCGCTGCTCGCCGTGCCGGGTGTCCGGCTGGCGGAGCAGGGCGCGGAGTGGCCTCGTCTGCGCCAACTGTGCCTGGACAAGCAACTCAGCGGCAACCTTCTGCCGGACGCCTGGCTGGCTGCGGCCGTCGTCCACATGGGCGAACACCTCGTGAGCTTCGATCGTGACTTCAGGAAGCTGATCGGCCGCACCCACTTCACGTTGCTTGAGGCGGGTGCTCGATAGATGCGAACGAAAAAAGAAGCCCGCTCCGGGCCGGAACAGTTCGGCTTGCCCGGGTTCGACGAGTTGCCTCCGCCGCCACCGCCGCCGCCTGTTCAGGCGGGCCGCGTCCCTCCGGTGCCCCAGCACCTGGGCCTCTTCTTCGCACTGCGGCCCACGCCGCAGGTCGCAGAACGCATCATCGAGCTGGCAACCCGGCTGCGCAGCGAACACGGCCTCAGCGGCAAGCTGCTCACGCCCGAGCGCCTGCACGTCACGCTGCGCGCAATGGTCGACGACGAAGCCAACGTCGAGTCGGCGATGCGTGCCGCCGCGGGCCTCGTGCACGAGGGCTTCGGCGTGGCCTTCGAC
>NZ_JBFUGN010001419.1:0-1153 GCF_056402895.1 Rhizobacter sp. P3_B12
CGACGGGTGGATCGCATCGCGGCCTCCAGGTCACTTCAGTTGAAACGCAGGGTCCAGGCTCAGCGCCCGCAGCATCGACAGCCCGACCGTGCCGGCCGGCAGCGGATTGACCGGCGGCGCGGCCAGCACCGCGGCCTCGATGCGCGCCTTGGTGCGCTCATCGGGCTCGCGGTCGGCATGGGCGCCGAGCGGCGCGAGCCACGCGTCCGCATCGAAGCGCAGCCCGCCCCCGCCCTTCTCGACGCCACCCATCTCGACGCCGCGGAACAGGCGCTCGGTGAAGCGCTTGCGCTCCAGCAGCGTCGTGCTGTCGATCCAGTCGGTGTAGCCGGGCCAGCCCTTCACGTTGGGCGGCGCGAACAGGCTCTGCCCGAGCTTGGCGCTGGCGCGCGCGATCGGCAGCATCGCATCGAGCTGCATGTCGAACTTCGCGTCGAACTGGCGCAGCGTGCCCACCGTCAGCTCCACCGGCGACTTGATCAGCGCCGCGCGCGCGGCCGGCGCCCAGAACGCATCGCTCAGCAGCAGCTCGCGCAGCGCCGCGTCGATGCGCCAGCCGCTGTCGCGCAGCCGCGCGGCGACGCGCTCCAGCGTGGCCGGCTCCGGCACCGGCGAGACGAACTCGCGCCACAGCTTGCCGGCGATGAAGCGCGGCGCGGCCGGCTGCGCGRGCAGCTGGTCGAGCGCGCCATCGGCGTCGTAGGCGGCGCTGCGTCCGAACAAGGTCTTGCTGCCGCTGTCGTGCAGGCGCGGGCGCAGGCGGGCGCTCCAATCGGCACGGTCGACGGTCCAGCCCGAGAAGGCGCGCGCGGCTTCCTGGATGTCCTGCTCGCGGTACTGCCCTTCGCCGAGCGTGAACAGCTCCATCACCTCGCGCGCGAAGTTCTCGTTCGGCGCCTGCGCCTTGTTGGCCGCGCCGTCGAGGTAGATCAGCATCGCCGGATCGCGCGCGATGCCATGCAGCAGCTCGGCGAACGAGCCGAGTGCGTGCGTGCGCAACAGCTGCTGCTGGATGAACATGCCCTGCGGGCTCTGCACCTTCTGCACCGAGGTCGCGAAGTGGTTGTGCCAGAACAGCACCATGCGCTCGGCCAGCGGCGCCGGGGTGTCGCGCATCTCCTGCAGCCACCAGGCGGCCAGGTCCAGCGTGTCG
>NZ_JBFUGN010001420.1:0-1152 GCF_056402895.1 Rhizobacter sp. P3_B12
GATCAACGACGCCTGCCATCCGGAAGCCAACTCGCTGCTGAAGCGGCCGTCGACGATCCCGCACCCGGCGGGCGCCGCGAGTTCGCCGACCGCCGTGCTGCCGGCCGGCAGCGCGAACTACGTGACGATCGCCAACTGGATCAAGAAGGGCTGTACCACCCCATGACGCACGCGTCTCCCGAGGCACCTGCGCGCGCACCCTGGCGGGTGCCGCTGCGCGCGGCGGGTGCCTGCCTCGCCGCAGCCTGGCTCGCCAGCTGCGGCGGTGGCGGCAACCCGCTGGGCAACCCGTCGACGATCAACAACCCGGCCGGCGCATCGGGCCAGCGCCTGTCGTACGCCTACTTCCAGAAGTGCATCAACCCGATCTTCCTGGCGGCGCTGCCGATCACGCACAACGGCACGACCACCACCAACACCTGCGCCGGCTCGGGCTGCCATGACACGGTGGCCGGCACCGGCGGCGCGTTCCGCATCGCCACCGGCGCGACCGCGCTGGACGTGACCGACCCGGCCAACACGCCGGACGCGATCCGCCAGACCGACATGTACAAGAACTTCTACTCCGCGCAGGGCGAGGTGGTGGAAGGCTCGACCACGCAGAGCCGGCTGCTCGCGAAGCCGCTGCTGATCAACGTGCTGCATGGCGGCGGGCAGATCTTCCCGAACGACCAGGACGCCAACGTCAAGCTGATCGAGTACTGGATCACCCACCCGTCGCCGTCGGGCCAGGACGAGTTCAGCACCGCGACCTACAACATGTTCACGCCGGCGGACCCGAACACGGGGACCTGCAATACAAACTGACAACAATGCCAGCATGACCCTCGCTCCACAGCCCGAGTCCCCTCCACGCCGTCTCCACACCCGCCTTCGCCACGCCTTCCAGGGGCTGGCGCTCGCCTGTGCGTTGGGCGGCGCGGCGCTGCCGGCCGTGGCTGCCGACACGCCGCCGGAGCGGCTGCAGGTCAGCGACCCCTACATCGAGATGCACACCGGCGCGGGCCGCGGCTACCCGGTGTTCCACATTGCCGAGAAGGGCGAGTGGATCGAGGTGCTGCTGCGCCACACCGACTGGTTCAAGGTGCGCACCGACAAGGGCAAGGAAGGCTGGGTCACGCGCGCGCAGCTCGAGACCACGCTGACCGAGGC
>NZ_JBFUGN010001421.1:0-1147 GCF_056402895.1 Rhizobacter sp. P3_B12
CCAGAACGTTGGCCCGTTCATCGGCCGGCAGTTGATCCAGCGGCTGGTCACGAGCAACCCGAGCCCGGCCTACGTCGCCGCGGTGTCGGCGAAGTTCGCCAACAACGGTTCCGGCGTGCGCGGCGACATGAAGGCGGTCGTCAAGGCCGTGCTGATGAACCCCGAGGCGCGCCAGATGTCGACGAGCTCCGGCAAGCTGCGCGAGCCGGTGCTGAAGCTCTCGGCTTTCCTGCGCGCGTTCGCGTTCAAGTCGGACACCGGTGACTACCTCGTCGGCAACACCGACGAGGCCGCCTTCACTATCGGCCAGTCGGCGCTGCGCTCACCGTCGGTCTTCAATTTCTATCGTCCGGGCTACGTGCCGGCGGGCACGGGGGCGGCGAAAGCGGGCCTGGCCGTGCCCGAGATGCAGCTGGTCAGCGAGACCAGTACCGCAGGCTACGTCAACTACATGCGCGACAACATCGTGTACGGCGTCGGCTGGTTCGCCGGCAGCGTCAACGGCAAGACGGTGAACCGCCGCGACCTGCAGCCCGACTACAGCGCCGAACTCGCGCTTGCCGACAACAGCTCGGGCCTTGTCGATCGCCTGAACGACCACCTGATGTACGGCTCGATGCCGGCCGCGCTGAAGAGCTTGATCAGCGGCGCCGTCGACAAGATCGCAATCCCTGCGCTGAAGGCCGACAGGTCGAACCAGGCCGATGTCGACAGAACGAAGCTGGACCGCGTGCGCGCGGCGATCTTGCTGACCGTCGTGTCGCCCGAGTTCCAGGTGCAGCGCTGAGCGCAACTACGCAACGAGTCCACCATGATTGACCACCAACTGTCCCGACGTCTCTTCCTGCGCAACGCCGGTGTGCTGTCCGCCGCCGGCGCAGCCGCCGCGCCGCTCGCGCTGAACTTGGCCGCGATCGGCTCGGCTGCCGCGCAATCGGCCGGCGACTACAAGGCGCTCGTCTGCATCTTCCTGTTCGGCGGCAACGACTCGCTGAACACGATCCTGCAGACCGACACCGCCTCGTGGACCAACTACACGACGGTGCGCAACCAGGCGCCCGATTCGCTTGCACTGATGGCGGCTGGTACCGCGGCGGTCGCCGGGGCCGCGGCCGGCTCGCCGGCACGACTCGGCGGCGTGTTGCCG
>NZ_JBFUGN010001422.1:0-1146 GCF_056402895.1 Rhizobacter sp. P3_B12
GCGCTGATCGACTGGCATGCTGCAGCGGATCCATGCTGGAACCCCCGCCTGGCCGCTGCACGGGCTGGCCCGCACGCGGGAGATCGAGGCCGCGGCGCTGCAATCGGTGCCGCCCTTCACGCTGATGCAGCGCGCCGGCGCTGCCGCGGCGCGCCTCGCCCGTGCGCTCGCGCCGCACACGCGGCGCGCCTGGGTGGCGGTCGGGCCGGGCAACAACGGCGGTGACGGCATGGTCGCGGCGGTCGCGCTGCGCCGCATCGGCATCGAGACCTTCGTGACGCTGGCGGGCGATCCATCACGGCTGCGTGGCGACGCGAAGCAGGCCCATGCGCTGGYGCTGACCGAAGACCTGCAGTGGGTCGAGCAGCCGCCTGTCGGTTTCGGCCGCGCCGGCGACTTCGCCGTCGACGCCTTGCTCGGCATCGGCGCGAGCCGTGCGCCCGAAGGCGCGCTTGCGGCGCTGATCGAGCGCCTGAACGCCCTCGCCTGCCCGGTGCTCGCGATCGACGTGCCGTCGGGCCTCGATGCGGACACCGGCCAGCCGCACGGTGATGCGTGCGTGACGGCCACGCACACGCTGTCGCTGCTGACGCTGAAGCCCGGGCTGTTCACCGGCCACGGGCGCGACCGTTGCGGCGAGGTCTGGCTGGAGGCCCTTGGCGTCGACATCGGCCCCGGATCGGCCGACGCCTCGCTCGGCGCCGCACCATCCACTGCCGGCTGGCAGCGCGCGCATGCGCAGCACAAGGGCAGCTTCGGCGACCTGGTCGTGATCGGTGGCGCACCGGGGATGGCGGGCGCCGCGCTCCTGGCCGCACGCGCCGGGCATGCGGCCGGCGCCGGCCGCACCTACCTGAGCTGGCTCGACGAGGCCGGCCCGGCAGTCGACGGCGAGCACCCCGAGCTGATGATCCGGCGGGCGCTGTGGAAAGACGACCTGCTGCGCGAAGCCACCGTGGTCTGCGGCTGTGGCGGCGGGGCCGCGGTGCGTGCCGTGCTGCCGCGTGTGATCAGCCAGGCCGCTCGCCTGGTGCTCGATGCCGATGCGCTGAACGCGATCGCTGCCGACACCGGCCTGCGGCAGTTGCTGGTCGCGCGCGGCCGCGGCGGCCGGCCGGCCGTGCTGACGCCCCACCCGCTGGAGGC
>NZ_JBFUGN010001423.1:0-1145 GCF_056402895.1 Rhizobacter sp. P3_B12
GTCTCATGCCGGCACCCCAGGGCTTGCCCGGATGTAACCGGGCGCTGCTGCGCTCAGGATGGCGCCTCTGTTCAGTGCATTCCCCCTCAAGGAGACTTATTCATGCGACGCCTCTTGCTCAAAACCGTGCTGTTGCCGCTGGCCCTAGCGACCGCCTCCGCGGCCGTGTTCGCCCAGGACAACTTCAAGGTGATGATCGGCGCCAACCCCGGTGGCGGCTATGACCAGACCGGCCGCGGCATCGGCAAGGCCATGYAGGAAGCGGGCGTGGCCGGCTCGATCACCTATGAGAACAAGGGCGGTGCCGGCGGCACGATCGGCCTGGCGCAGTTCGCGAACGCATCGAAGGGCGACCCGAACGCGATGATCGTCGTCGGCGCCATCATGGTCGGCGCGATCGTGCAGAACAAGCCGCCGATCACGCTGAACGACGCGACGCCGGTGGCGCGCCTGCTGGCCGAGTACAACGTGTTCGTCGTGCCGGCCAATTCGCCGCTGAAGACGATGAAGGACGTCGTCGACCAGATGAAGAAGGACCCCGGCAGCGTCAAGTGGGGCGGCGGCTCGAAGGGTTCGGTCGACCACGTCAGCGTCGCGATGATCGCGCGCGAGGCCGGCGTCGACGCGACCAAGATCAACTACGTGCCGTTCAAGGGCGGCGGCGAGGCGACGGCCGCGGTGCTGGGCGGCCACATCACGGTGGGCACCAGCGGCCTGGCCGAGTTCGAGGAATTCATCAAGACCGGCAAGATGCGCGCGATCGGCGTCACGGCGCCGAACCGCATCCGCGGCTCGGACATCCCGACGCTGGTCGAGCAGGGCATCAACGTGTCGATCGGCAACTGGCGCGGCGTGTACGGCGCGCCCGGCATCACGCCGGCGCAGCGCCAGAAGCTGGTCGACGCGGTCGCGAAGGCCACCAAGASCAAGAGCTGGGCCGAGACGCTGGCCAACAACAAGTGGAACTCGGCGCTGATGACCGGCGACGACTTCGGCAAGTTCGTCGACGACGACACCGCGCGCCTGCGTGCGCTGATGCTGAAGCTGGGCATGCTGTAGGCGACAGGATCGCAGGTTCCCTGCAGTAAGGCTGGCCGGCGCTGTGCGCCGGCCAGCCTGCGTTTGAGGGGCGGATTGAATGACGC
>NZ_JBFUGN010001424.1:0-1142 GCF_056402895.1 Rhizobacter sp. P3_B12
GGCGAGGGAAACGTGGTGCGAACGAAGTACCGTCCGGGCGGTTCAATCGACCCGACGTCCGGGCAACAATCCACGCTTCCAGGAGACACACGCATGACGATCGCTTTCCACAGCCGCCGCCGCAACATCGCCGTGGCCGCCACGGCACTGGCCGCCGGCTTCTTCCTGACCGCCGCCCATGCCGATGACGCCAAGCCGCGCGTCGGCCTGGTGATGAAGTCGCTGGCCAACGAGTTCTTCAAGAACATGACCGAGGGCGCGCTGGCCCACGAGAAGAAGCGCGGCGACTTCGCGTTGAAGGCCGTCGGCATGCAGTCGGAGACCGACTTCGATGCGCAGACCGCCGCGGTCGAGAACTTCGTGACGCAGAAGTACGACGTGATCGTGATCGCGCCGGCCGATTCGCGGGCGATGGTCGCGCCGGTCGCGAAGGCGCTGAAGGCCGGCATCACGGTCGTCAACTTCGACGTGGCGCTGGACCCCGCGGCGATGAAGAAGGCCGGCCTCGACCTCGCCTTCGTCGGCCCCGACAACCGCGCCGGCGCCAAGATGGCCGGCGACGAACTCGCGAAGGCGATCGGCCCGGGCGCCAAGATCGTCATCATCGAAGGCAACCCCGGCGCCGACAACGCGCTGCAGCGCAAGCTGGGCTTCGAGGACGCGGCCAAGGCCGGCAAGCTGAACATCGTCGCGTCGCAGACCGCGCACTGGGAGACCGAGGAGGCGAACGCCGTCTTCTCGAACATCCTGACCGCCAASCCCGACATCAAGGGCGTGATGGTGGCCAACGACTCGATGGCGCTCGGCGTCTCGAAGGCACTCGATGCCGCGGGCAAGTCCGGGCAGATCAAGGTGGTGGGCTTCGACAACATCCCGGCCATCCGCCCGCTGATCAAGCAGGGCAAGGTGCTCGCCACCGTCGACCAGTTCGGCAGCGAGATGGCCGCCAACGCGATCGACTACGGCATCAAGTCGCGCAAGGACAAGCAGCCGCTGAAGGGTTGGGTCAAGACGCCGATCGAGCTCGTCACGGCCAAGAACCTGAAGTAAGACCGCGCTGCCCAGGGAGCCCGCGCGTGGACCAGCACGACAACAACATCACCGCCGCCACCACCACCGCCGCCGTCGCGCTCGAGCTGCAA
>NZ_JBFUGN010001425.1:0-1142 GCF_056402895.1 Rhizobacter sp. P3_B12
CCCACCGCCAGCGCGATCACCGGCACCAGCCACACCACCGACGGCAGCGAGCGCTTGCGGCTGACGATGGTCGGCGCGGGCGGCACGGGATTCGGGGCCGGCGGGGGTGCCGCGGGTACGGGAGCCGGCGGAGGCGCCGGCGTCGGTTCGGAGGATGGGGATTCGTCAGCCATGGGCAGGGGAGGGATTGTCGTCGACCTCGTCGGGCCACAGCAGGCGCGGATCGAAGCTCGCGCTGGCGAGCATCGTCAGCACCACCACCGCGCCGAAGGCCAGCAGCCCGGGCCCCGGCTCGACGATGCCGAACGCACCGAAGCGCACCATGCCCACCAGCAGCACGACGACGAAGACATCGAGCATCGACCAGTGACCCACCGCCTCGACCAGCCGGTACAGGTGGGTGCGCGGTATGCCCCGCACGCAACTGCAGCGCTGCGCGGTGAAGGCGAGGAAGGACAGCGTCGCGATCTTCAGGATCGGCACCGCGATGCTCGCGATGAACACGATCAGCGCCAGGCCCCACGCATCGGCGTTCCACAGATCGACGATGCCGCCGAGGATGGTGTGGCTGTCGCGCCCGAACACGTTCGAGGTGATCAGGATCGGCAGCAGGTTGGCCGGTGCGTACAGCAGCAGCGCGGCGGCCAGGCAGGCCCAGGTGCGCTGCAGGCTGTCGGGGATGCGCAGGTGCAGCGCGCTGCCGCAGCGCGGGCAGGCGATGTCGTCGTGGTCGTCCGGCAGGCCGGCATCGCTGCGCTGCGACACCAGCCCGCAGGCGCTGCAGTTGTAGAGGCGGGCACAGCGCGCGTTCATCGGGCAGCCGCCTCGTCAGGGCCGGACTGTTCGGCCTGCCACTCGCTGCCCAGCTGCCACAGCCGGTGCAGCCCGGCGGCGCTGCTCGAGGTGAGCAGCACCGTCAGCACGCCGTAGGCAAACAGGGCCGGTCCCGGCACCACGCTCGCGAGCCCGGCGCTGCGCACCACGGCCACCAGCGCGCCCAGCATGAACACCTCGACCATGCTCCAGCGCGTGGCGAAGCGCAGCAGCCGCATCGCCGGCATGAAGCCCTGCGGCAGGCGCCGCCGCGTCATCGGCCACAGCAGGTRCAGGCGCAGCGCGATCACGAGGAGCGGGAACACCAC
>NZ_JBFUGN010001426.1:0-1140 GCF_056402895.1 Rhizobacter sp. P3_B12
ATGCACGCGTGGCCCGTCGCCGGACTGCGGGCAGCGGATCGTCAGGCGCGGGCTGTCGAAGCGGTCGGGAACGTCGCGAAGCGAGGGAATCGTCATCGCATGGATGCTGCCAGCTGGCGCCGCCGCCGCCGATCTCGAAGCGCAATCGCGTGCGCCGACGCGAAGCCGCGCCGCGCCCAGCGGGTACGATGCGCGCCTCCACCCGAAAGCCGAAAGGTTTGCCCGTGAAACTCGCCACCTGGAACGTCAACTCCCTCGCGGTGCGCCTGCCGCAGCTGATCGACTGGCTCGCGCTGCACCAGCCCGACGCGATCGTGCTGCAGGAAACCAAGCTCACCGACGACAAGTTCCCGAGCGCCGAGATCGAGGCCGCCGGCTACCAGGTGCAGTGGTTCGGGCAGAAGACGTACAACGGTGTCGCGCTGCTGTCGCGCACGGTGGCGAGCGACATCGTGAAGAACATTCCCGGCCATGCCGACGAGCAGGCACGCGTGATCGCCGGCACGGTCAATGGCATCCGCGTGGTGGGTGCCTATATTCCGAACGGGCAATCGGTCGAGAGCGACAAGTTCCAGTACAAGCTGAAGTGGCTGACGGCGCTGCGCACCTGGCTGGCCGACGAGCTGACGCGCCACACGCACCTGGTGCTGATGGGCGACTACAACATCGCGCCGGAAGACCGCGACGTGCACGACCCGGTCGCGTGGGCGGGGCAGGTGCTGTGCACGCCCGAGGAGCGCGCGCATTTCGAGGGCCTGCTGTCGCTCGGGCTGCACGACTCGTTCCGCCTGTTCGAGCAGCCGCCGAAGAGCTGGAGCTGGTGGGACTACCGCAACCTCGCATTCCGCAAGAACCAGGGGCTGCGCATCGACCACATCCTGGTGAGCGACGCGCTGAAGGGCCAGGTCATGTCATGCGTGATCGACAAGCCGACGCGCAAGAACGAGCGGCCTAGCGATCACGCGCCTGTCATCGCTGAACTCTCGTAGTCCGATCGCGAATTCGGTTCACCATTTGCGCGAGCAAAGTCGCGGGCGGAGAGTGTGGAGCTCGGTGCATGCCAAGAACAAGCCCGGGTGACACCCGGGTATCAACCTCCACTTGTTCGCTTGTCACCTCTCCCAAAGAGCGGTGGTGGCC